>JBIIFQ010000153.1:0-3443 GCA_044237235.1 Rickettsiales bacterium | reverse complement strand
CATTTTGCAAAAAAAACAATGATGGTTATTTGATTTTTTTGTTGTTCTAAATCAAATTTTTTTGAATTTAAAAGAGTGATTTGAAGTTTATTTTTTGTAGTTTTTAAAACTTTAATTTCTTCAGTTTTGGTGGCGTGATTTACGGCGAAACAATCAGAGTTTATAAATAAAAAAATTGTTAAAATTTTGAATAAATTTTTCATGAAAAATTAGCTTTTAAATTAAAATCGCCGATAAATTCTTGAACCAAGGTGAGGGCGGAAATAATGGCGGTGTCGGCGCGTAAAATTCTCGGTCCTAAATTTAAAAAAAAGCAATTTTTTAATGAATAAAATTTAGCAAATTCTTCTTTCGAGAATCCACCTTCGGGACCGATAAAAATTATAATTTCTTGATCATTTTTTGGTGAAATATTGGCAAAAATTTCACTGGCTTTTTTGCCATTTCCCGATTCGTCACACAAAATTAAAATTTTATTTTCTAAATTTTCTTTGAGTAAATTATCGAGTTTTTTTATTGGAAAAATTTGCGGAAAATCATTGCGACCACATTGCTCGCAAGCCTCTTTAATATTAGCTTTGAAGCGTTCTTCATTAATTTTATCAACAATAGTGCGATGAGTAATTATTGGTTGGAAATTTCTGATGCCGAGTTCACTTGCTTTGCTTGCGACAAAATCGATGCGGACATTTTTAACGGGAGCAAAAGCCAAAGTTAGATTTGGGGATTTTCTTAAATCATTAATTTTTTCAACAATTTCCAAAGTTAAAGATTTTTTTTGCACATCAATTATTTTGCTAATAAAATCGCCATCAAAACCGTTGAAAATCATAATTTCATCACCAATTTTTTGACGCATTACTTTAATCAAATAATCAAAATCATTGTTGTTAATTTGAAGTTTTTGATTTAGAATGTCGCCAGATAAATCGAGTTTGATATCGAGAAAGAGTCGAATTTTTGGTAATATTTTTTTGTTAGAAAACTCAAACATTTTTTAAAATGACATTACTTTTTATATTTTTTTTGGCAATCGTAATCTCGGCGATTGTAATTAACAATAATTTAAAAAAACAGCGAATTAATTTTGCGTCGAAGCAAAGATTTAGTTCGCTTTCAAGCCATTATAGCTACTGCTTCATATTGTGGTCGGTAGTTTTATTTTTAATTTTAATCGTCACAAATTTAGTTTTTTTTACAAAAATTTTATTAATTTTCGCTATAATTTTCGCTAATTTTTTCTTAATAAAATTTTTATTCAAAAAAAATTTTAACGCTAAAAAACATTTTGAAAAATTTCAAATCGGGGTTTTATCAATAACGGCAGGCATTGGCATTTTAATCACTTTAATTATTAGCGTTTCAATTTTAATTGAAGCCTTGCGTTTTTTTGAGATTGTAAAATTTACCGATTTCTTTTTTGGCTTGACTTGGAATCCGCAAATGGCGATTAACGCCGAGCAAGAAGTCGGCGCTAGTTCTTTTGGAATCGTTCCAGTTTTTCTTGGAACATTATTGATAACTTTGGTGGCGATGACGGTGGCGGTGCCGATTGGCATTATGTCGGCGATATATTTAGGCATGTATGCAAATCCTAAAACTCGCGATATTTTGAAGCCGGTTTTAGAAATTTTAGCGGGGGTGCCAACCGTGGTTTATGGCTACTTCGCCGTAACTACAGTCGCTCCTTTTTTCAAAAATTTTTTCAATAGTTTTGGCGTTGAAATGTCGGCGGAAAGCGCCTTGTCGGCTGGTTTCGTTATGGGTGTGATGATTATTCCTTTTGTCCTTTCTTTAACCGATGATGCTATTGCTTCGGTCCCGCAAAGCTTGAAGGACGGGGCTTTAGCACTTGGAAGCACTAAATCAGAAATGATTAAAAAAGTGGTGTTGATTACGGCGATGCCAACCATCATCGGCGCTATTATTTTAGCGGTGTCGCGCGCGATTGGGGAAACCATGATCGTGGTAATGTCGGCGGGATTGGTTGCTAAATTAAGTTTCAATCCTCTTGATTCCGTAACCACGGCGACGGCACAAATAGTTACGCTTTTAGTCGGCGATCAGGAATTTAACAGCCCAAAAACCTTGTCGGCGTTCGCTTTGGCGTTAACGCTTTTTGTTTTTACTTTTGCTTTTAATGTTATTGCGTTGATGGTGATGAAAAAATGCTCTCGTAAATAAATTTATTCGTGCCAATAAATAACATTTTCAATTTTAAATTAAATTTGTATAAGCAAATTTGGCTTTTTAGTTGAATCGTTTCACGGCGAGTAAATCGCCGTATACGCGATGAGTTTTTAAGTTTTTTTGTAATTTTGTTTGTGGATAAACGCATCATTCCTTTTTTGTGCTAATACATTATGAATAAATATTAAAATATTATGAGTAACTTTTTTAGAAGTAATATCAATAATATAAATACCGCCTTAGTCCTTGTATCTTTTGGTTTCGCGATAATAATTCCGTTTGAATTATTTTTATTTTCCTACGCAATTTTAGGGCCAATTCATTATCTTAGTGAAATTGCATGGCTTGATAAAAAAAATTTTTTCTTAAAGAGTTCAAATCGACGAAATTTTTTTGTTGTAATGGCAACCTTCGTAGCGATTTTATTTTTTATAAAATTTTATTCGGATAATTTTTTTAAAGTCGAATTTAGCGAAAAATATATCAATAATTATATTTCAATATTGACTTTCTTAACCTTTTGCGGAGCAGGAATATTATGCTTCCAGAACTCTTTCATAAAAATATTTTTTTTATTTTTTGGAGTTATTTTTGTGGCTTCAATATTTAAAAATGTTCTTTTCTACGAAGCTTTTTGCAATCTTTTATTGACGACCTTAATCCATGTTTGGTTATTTACCGCGATATTCATGCTTAACGGTGCAATCACATCTAAATCAACGCACGGCTTTATTACTTTTGTAATTTTTTTAGTTTGCAGTTTTGCATTTTTTTTTATCCAAAATACGCATTACGAAATCTCTAATTTTGTGCATAATATTTTGAGTTTAAAGAATTTTACATCAATGAATAATGTGATTAGTAATATTTTTTCTTTAAAGCAACGCAACGATTTGGGTGGCAATAATAGCCTTCAAAGTTTTATCTCCTTTGCTTACACTTATCATTATTTGAACTGGTTTTTTAAGGCAGAAATTATTAAATGGCACAAGCTTCCAAGACCAAAAATGTTGTTTGTTTGCGGATTTTATTTGGTCATTTTAGTTTTTTATGCGATCGATTATCGATTAGGTTTTTTTATAACATATTTTCTTAGTATCGCTCATGTTTTTTTAGAGTTTCCTTTAAATTTTTTATCATTTCGCGATTTAAAAAAACATTTATTTAAATTTGCTTACGCAAAATAAGGTTTAATTAAATTTACTTCATTTAGCTTTCAATTGAATCGCTTCACGGCGAATGAATCGCCGTAT
>JBIIFQ010000152.1:0-3451 GCA_044237235.1 Rickettsiales bacterium | reverse complement strand
AAGCCGAGTGGTAAAAAATTTTTGCCGTCGCAAATGACGAAATAACTTACCTCGAAGCCTTTTAAAAATTCTTCGATTATAATTTTTTTGCCGGCATTGCCAAATTTTCCCGACAAAATTTCGGTGATCGATTGCGATGCTTCCGCAAAATCTTGAGCAATGATTACACCTTTGCCAGAAGCTAATCCGTCGGCTTTTATGACGCAAGGAAAACCAATTTTTTTAACAAATTCTAAAGCGGGTTTTTCACTTTCAAAAGTTTGATATTGTGCGGTTGGAACTTGATTATCATCGGCGATTTTTTTCATAAAAATTTTCGAACCTTCAAGTTGTGAAGCTTTTTTGGAAGGTCCGAAAACGCGAATTTTATTTTGCTCGAGAATATCGACTAAACCTTCAACCAAAGGCTGTTCGGGACCAACAAACACAAAATCAATTTTATTATTTTGACAAAAATTAATAATTGCTGAAAAGTCATTAATATTAACATTTTCAATATTTTCAGCGATTTTTTTAGTGCCAGCGTTACCGGGTAAGGCAAAAATTTGAGTGGCTTGAGGAGAATTTTTAAAAGCATCGCAAATAGCGTTTTCTCTGCCTCCAGAGCCTATTACTAAAATTTTTTTCATGTTTAATTTGGTCATGGTAAATTTATTTTTTGATTTTCAAATTTATATTTTGTAAAATGATTACATAAATTTTTTTTAAATAAAATTCTTTTTTATGGATCTTAAAGAACACACCGTTAAATCTTACGACAAAGATTTAAAATCAATCGCCGAAACTTTGGAAACAATGTTGGAAATGGTGATGGAATCGATTGATATGGTTGCCGAAATGATCAAAACTCGCGATGAATCCTTGATTGAAAAAATAACAGTTCATGATTACAAAATCAATGCTTTAGACCATTTAATTGAGAAAAAAGTTACGGCAATTTTGGCTCTGCGTCAACCGATGGCCGTTGATTTGCGTTATACAATTTCATCTTTGAAAGTCGCATCAAACCTAGAAAGAAGCGGTGATCAATCCAAAGGCATTATTAAAAAAATTGCGCGAATTGGTACAGATAATTTTGAAGAAGGTGTTGAAAAATCATTAATCGACATGGTTTCATTGACCAAACAAATGGTGCGTGACGCCTTGACTTCTTTCAATCAACAAGATTTGAATTTAGCAAATTTAGTATTAAAGCAAGATGATGAAATTGATCAAATTTATAGTGATTTATTTGGCATTATTGACAAAGAAAGTTTCAGCAAGGATCAAGTCAAAAAAATTACCAACACTTTATTTATCGCTAAAAGTTTTGAGAGATTGGCGGATCACGCCACAAATATCGCCGAGATCGCCGGTTTTGTTGTGACCGGTGAAATTAAATAAAACATTATGCAAACCAGAGAAGAAAAACGTGAAATTGGGCAAATTGCCAAAAAAGACAACAAAGATTTACTCGATTTTGCCACTAAATTTCCTAAAGAAAAAATGGAGCGCAAGCCCGATTGGATAAGGGTTAAGGCGCCGACATCACAAGGTTATCTCGAAACCAAAAAAATGCTCAATGAAAAAAAACTTCACACCGTTTGCGAAGAAGCTTCATGTCCAAATATTGGCGAATGTTGGTCACAAAAACATGCGACGGTGATGATTTTAGGTTCGGTTTGCACTAGAGCCTGTTCATTTTGTAATATTGAAACTGGCAAGCCAGATCTTGTTAATCCGCATGAACCCGAAAATGTTGGCGATGTCGCTAAAGTTTCAGGTTTGAAACATATTGTTATTACTTCGGTTGACCGCGATGACCTAGCCGATGGCGGTGCCGAGCAATTTGTTAAATGTATCGAAAATGTTCGCAAAAAATCACCGCAAACAACGATTGAAATTTTAACCCCAGATTTTTTACGCAAAAATGGTGCTTTGGAAATCGTCGTTAAATCCAAGCCCGATGTTTTTAATCACAATATCGAAACCGTTCCCGCCCTTTATACCACAATTCGCCCCGGCGCGCGTTATTTTCATTCTTTGTGGCTTTTAAAAAGAGTTAAAGAGCTTGATCCGACTATGTTTACTAAATCAGGTTTGATGGTTGGACTCGGCGAAACCAAAGAACAAGTGCTTCAAGTTATGGATGATATGCGCTGTGCCGAAATTGATTTTTTGACGATTGGACAATATTTACGTCCGACTTTACGCCATGCACCAGTTGACCGCTACGTCCATCCCGACGAGTTTGAGTTTTATAAAAAAATGGCTTATTCCAAAGGTTTTTTAATGGTGGCTTCGAGTCCTCTCACGCGCTCATCTTATCACGCTGGCGAAGATTTTGAGAAAATGCGCGAAGAAAGATTGAGATTGATGGGAAAGTAAAGTTTAGTTGTGATAAAATTTATTTAATTGATTTCTTAAAATTTTTATATGATTAAAAAATATTCATTGGCAACGGTTTTATTTACAATATTTTGTTTGTTAAGTAATTTAGCAAACGCTAAAAATGAAATTCAGTGGGCAATCTTTGAACAGCCATATATGGCGACTGTAAATATCAATAAATATAATGGAGACAATTTAGAAGCTGGAAAATATAAAGCAGAAGTTAAATATTCAAAGAGTGGAACTGCGGAATTATTTTATATTATTGTTTCCGAAAAAAAACTTTCTGTTAATAATTGTATTTCGATCATAAGAGATCAATTTTCTGATTCATTTAAGGCAAGCATAAAAGTAAATTATAAATTTTATGTTGTTGGAGGTGCTTCAAATGATCAAAATCAAACTCCTTTTTCAGAGACAATAGAATTAAACAAAGGGCAGTACGTGTTCGTTATACCTGATAAATATTATTCTTTAAAAAGAAATCTGAGTTATTCTGGTAATACATTAGGAGTATTTTCTTTAAGTAAAATTTTGCATTAATAATTTTTGAAAATTATTAATGTGTTATTGTTTGATTGAGATAATTGAATCTTGTACATCTGCTATAATAGCTCAAACTCCTAAATTTTATTATAATACTTGTAAAGACTACGTGCTCTAGCTCCCCCCTTGAGGGGGAGCAGATTCTATAAACTTAACGGTAGTTAAGTTTATAGAATCGTGGGGGGTCAGAAAACCTACAACGACAAAGGTTTTTAGATTATGTAAAAAGTTGAAATGAAAAAAATCCAAAAAAGGTGATTTCTTGATTTCGTTTTTAATCGACAATTTTTCCAAATTTTTAATTAAAAATCGGTGATTTTTTAAGATAATTTTGTAATTTTTAGATGATTTTATAAGAAAAAATATGAGGTTTTTTAAATTTAAAAACAAAATCAAGAAATCGCCTTTTTTGGATTTTTTTTGTTTTAACTTTTCTCTCAACATCAAAGTCTCTGATGCTCTAAGTTTCTGACCCCCCACGGCTAAAAGTTTTAACTACCGTTAAAACATTTTAGCCTGCTCCCCCTCAAGGGGG
>JBIIFQ010000151.1:0-3461 GCA_044237235.1 Rickettsiales bacterium | reverse complement strand
TCAAAAATAATTTGTTGGAATGATTTTACCATTCAATTATCCTACAATTTCATTGGTTGCGAAGAAAAATGCAATTTCATTTTTAGCATTTTCAAGAGAATCGGAACCGTGAACTGAATTGGCTTCAATTGACAAAGCAAATTCTTTGCGGATCGTTCCAGCGTCTGCGTTGGCAGGGTTGGTAGCTCCCATGATTTCGCGGTTTTTAGCAACGGCATTTTCGCCTTTTAAAACTTGCACAACAACGGCGCCCGAAGTCATGAATTTAACTAAATCTTGGTAAAATGGACGTTCGCGATGAACTGCGTAAAAATCGCCAGCGACTTTTTCAGATAAAAAAAGCATTTTTTGGGCAACAATTTTTAAGCCCGCTTCTTCAAATTTAGCATTGATTTTGCCAGTTAAATTTCTTTGAGTTGCATCGGGTTTTAAGATTGATAGAGTATGTTCGATAGCCATAATTGAGTGTAAAAAAATTAATAAAATTTGCAAATGTTTTGAAAAAATTAATTTAACAAAAAACATTTTTACTTACTCAAAATAAATAATTTTTCAGACTAAGTCAAGAAATCAGTTTGCTTTTAAAATTAAAATTTACTTTGAGAATTTAATCATTTAAAATCAATAAAATTTAATTGCAATATTGATAAATTTCTCATGAAAAATTCACAAATTAATTTTGAAGAATTATATTCAATAATTTCTACAAAAATTGCGTCGCAAGATGAAAAATCTTACACCAATAAATTGGCGAAAGGTGATGTCTCGCGCTTAGTTCAAAAAATTGGTGAAGAGGGCGTTGAAGTAACGATTGCTGGGCTTTTGCACGATAAAAATAATTCTGAACAATCACGTCAAAATTTAATAAATGAAGTTTGCGATTTATATTACCATAGTTTGGTTTTACTAGCTAAAAATCAAATTAATTTATCCGAAATTTTTGAAGAATTTAACAATAGAAATAATCGTTAATTATGAATAATGTTGAACTCACTACAAGTGCCAAAAATCGCATTTTAGAAATTAAAAATAACACTAATAATCCACAAAAATTTTTACGCTTAACCGTTAAAAGTGGCGGTTGTAGCGGTTTCCAATATATTTTTGAACTTGATGATAAAAATCTCCCCGATGATTTAATAATTTGCGAAGAAAAATCAGAAAATGCAATGAATTTAATCGCCAAAACTGATTCAATTTCCTTGCAATTTATCGAAGGCGCCAAAATTGATTTCGTTGAAGAGCTAGGTGCGAGTTATTTTAAGGTTGTCAATCCCAACGCTACAGCCAATTGCGGTTGTGGATCTTCTTTTGCGGTTTAATTCAATAGATTTTCCACTTATATTTATAGCTCTCTAATCCAGTATTATTTATTCTAAGACTTATTTTCAAATTATTAAAAAATTTTGTAGAACTTAAATATTGTTTTGCTAAAATTTTAAATTAACCAGCGGAAATATATCAATATAAATTTAATAAAATAAAAAAGTTTTTAAAGGAAAGTAACTTGTTTATTCGCATCACCATTCTTTGCCGTTTCGTGAGTTGATTATTCAGTATAAAATATCCCTTCCCGCAAAAAATAACAATTGAGTTAAATTAACATAAAATATTTTTCTGCCAATTGCCTTACGCAATTAACAAAATCACTATAAAATAAACTAAATATTATATGAAAAATCACATCACAATTTTTGAAAAAATAAAAATAATTGATAAAAATAATAATGAATTTTGGGAAGCGAGAAGGCTTGCCAAAGTCCTAGAATATGAAGACTTTAGAAACTTCTTGTCAGTTATTGAAAAAGCGAAGGAAGCCTGCGAGAACAGTAAACAAGCGGTTCCGCTCCATTTCGTTGAATTCACCGATATGGTAGCGATTGGCTTGGGAGTAAGCAGGGAGGTCAAGAGTTTTAGGCTTTCTCGTTATGCCTGTTATTTAATTGTGCAAAATGCTGATCCAGCAAAAGAGGTTATAGCCCTAGGGCAGAGCTATTTTGCGATGCAAACTCGTTTGCAAGAAATTACCCAAATGCATGAATATCAAAAATTAACTAACGAAGAAGAGAAAAGATTATATTTGAGAAATGAATTAAAGACTCATAATATTCAACTTGCAAGTGTAGCGAAGCAAGCGGGAGTTATTAGCCCGTTAGATTATGCAATATTTCAAAATCATGGTTATATGGGTCTTTATGGTGGGCTTGATGCCAAAAAACTTCATAAAAAAAGAAAATTGAAAAAAAGCCAAAACATATTGGATCACATGGGCTCAACTGAACTTGCGGCTAACTTATTTAGAGCAACTCAAGCCGAAGAAAAGTTAAAAAAAGATAAAATTAAAGGCATAAAAAATGCCAATCAAACTCATTTAGAAATTGGTAAAAAAGTTCGTCAAACTATTGCCGAAATTGGTGGCACGATGCCTGAAAATTTGCCAATCGCCGATAATATTAAAACCGTTGTGAATAAGAAAAAAAAGAAGCTGAAGGAATTGAAATGAAGTTAATTTGATGGGGCTCTGGCGTTACTAAAATTCCCCCTTTGTAAAATACAATATTTAAAATCTATTGCTTTACAATTTATAATAAATAATTTTTATTATAGAAAAATAAAGCTATTTTATTAATTGACAAAATATGTTCAAAGCTATAAAAACATTTTTGTTTTATTTTTTTATAAAATATTTACTCAAAATCACATATTTGAATAAATTATATAAATTAAATTTTTGTAATTATGCAAATTATGAAGTGGTTTGTGGGGAAATTCAATGATTATTCAAATAGAAACAATCCCGATTATTGGGTTAAAAAAGCTGAAGAAAATCAGGCAAAAAGCATAAAATATTATAACAAAGCTATAAGTATTTATCAAAAAAATAGCAATGCAGATTCTGATAAAATTGCTGAGATTCATTTAAAAAAGGGTGAAATACATTCGAAAAACCAAAAATATAGCGATGCAATTACAAGTTTTAATAAAGCGCTAAAAATTTATAAAGATAATCCTGATAAATCAATGCATTGTCATTTTAATCTTGGATTAGCATGCTCTAATTCATATCAATATTCGGAGGCGATTAAATCTTTTACTAACGCTTTGGAAATATCCACTGACGATGGTTTTTCTGCAAAGATTAATTTTGAGATTGGAAGAGTTTATTTGCGTCAAAAATTAGATTTGAAAGATGAATTTGAAAAAAATTTAAAGTTTTGTAAAAGTTTCAGCGGGACTGAAATTAAATTAGATACTATGATTAATTTAGAAGGAGAGTATAATTTAACAAGGGCAACTTTAAATGAACAAATTATTGGATCTTTTCAAAAAATATTGGATAATAAAAACAACTCAATTGATCCTCAAACTCTTTTTAAAATTAATTATACAACCGCAGAGGCTTGCCTTGAAAATGATGATAAAGTTCTAGCTAAAAGATATTATGAAAGTAGTTTGGAAAT
>JBIIFQ010000150.1:0-3466 GCA_044237235.1 Rickettsiales bacterium | reverse complement strand
TAGGATGCGTCGAGGCAATAAGGGAATTTGCGATTGTATAAAAAATACCAAAGGATGAATTTTTCAAATAAAAATATAAAACTACTCGATTCCGCGAGCCCTTCTCATCTTGACAAGATTTTCCTGCCTTTCTTCCTCTTGTTTTTTTGCAGCATCTTCTTGCTCTAGAGTTTCAACCACATCATAAAATTGCTTGATCGCAACTTCATTATCAATAATTTTTCCACTTTGTTTGGCGTGATTAAATATTTCTTCAACGATTGCAATATCTTCAAATGATGATGAAAGTAGCTTTGTCAGCGGTTTATTATTAGATAAATCAAAATTTGCAACCATGGAATTACTTCCGAATTTTAGTAAAAATTTTCTTTTATTATCTTTAAAATAATTAATCATTCGTAATTCATTATCATCTAATTTTAAAATATCTTTTAACTCATCATTTACCTTAAAATCAGATAAAATAAATTTCGAAGATACTTTTTGCGACACTAGAGAGAATAGCTTTTTAACATCATTATCATAATCTTCGACATCAAAAGAAAAAATCGCCACACAATTTTTTAATCTAAGTCTATCGAGCAAATGCACAATTTTATCAGTAAAAATTTCGTTATTTAATAATTGCTTCGAATTTTTAAAAACAATTATTGATGGGGTCTCGCCATTGAGCATATCCTCAATTTTATAAAGCATGTAATATAAAATTGGCACCACGATAAAATCTTTATCAGAATATTCAGTTAAATCAAATCCCATTATACGATCCGACCAATTGATTTCTTTGTCGTAATCAAATATTTTAACCAAACCACTCTCTTCCCAAAAACTCAAAATTTCATAGATTTTTTTAGTTTCTTCATTATTAAATAATTTTATTGCTTCAGAAAGTTTTTCACATTTATTTATCAGAATTTTATCAACAATTTTTGCGATATTTTGCAATTCAATTTCGGGAATTTCGCTTTTATATTGATAAATTATTGAATAAAAAAATTCATTCAAAAATTTGCGAAAATTTGGATTAGTATTTAATGCCAAAATATTCATTTTTAAACAATGCTCTTCTTCGGGATTAGAGTAAGACAAATCATAATAAAAACCGCCCGACATTTTAATAAAATTTCTCGCCTTATTGTTAAAATCAAAATAATAAATTTTAGTTTTAAATCTTCGAGCTTGCGCTAAAACAAAATTTAGCAATACAGTTTTACCGCTCGATTTCTTACCAAAAAACAGACTATGACCCTGATCACCATCGTGAAAATTAAAAAAATAAGGCGTGTTAGTAATGGTTTTAAATGTGGTAACCGCCGGACCCCAATAATTTCCGCTAATCGCTCCCGAAGCAAAGCTATAAAGCGACGCAAAACCCGCAAGCCTATATGAATTTATGACTTTTTGACGCTTTAAAAAACGAAAATTTGCTGGCAGTTGCGCCCAAAAACAATCTTCCATAAAAATATCTTCGCGCACCACTACAATTCCAAGCTCTTGAAATTGTTCACTGATTAATCTGACATCATTATTTAAATCTTCGCGATTATTACTGATAATCATAAAACTAGTTTGGATCTTACCGTAATCGGTTGCCGTTCCATCTACGCTTTCAAAAAAATTGGCAAGCCCTATTACTTCTCTAAAATCTTGATCGTTACTTATTCTAAGCATCCTATCTTGATATTTAAAAAATTCTAAATCGCTTTCCTGATATGAAAAATCAAATGCTTGCGAGATAACAAACTCAAAAGGGAGTTGTAAAATTTTATCAAGTAATTCAATGCTTATTTCTAAATATTCTTTTAACGATAAAATTGCCGCAAAATTTTTATCTTTACCCGCCACAACCTCAATTTCATTATTTCCAAAAGCAATTTTATTAATTGATAATTCGCTAGAAATATCGATTGCCGAAAGTGGATAATGCTTTTCGCGAAGATTACAAATTTTTCCCAAAAAACGCATTTGTTCGGAATATAAAACCCCTTCCCACTCCTTTATTTCAAGCATTTTAGCACCGTAATCAGAAATTGCGGCTAGAATTCCTGAAGTTACAGCGGTTAAAGATTTTAGAGATTTTTCAAGAAAAGATTCGTGCAATTTTCTGTTTCTGGATTTTGAAAATGAACCCATAATCGATTTAAAATTTGTAATCGAGGTGTCGAGCCCTTCAATAATTACAGTGATATAGAGTTCATTAACATAATCATTTTGTAAATTGTTTAACTCTTCCCATGTTTGATTGATTTTAGTAGAAAAATAATCAGCAAATTCACCGTCGGGGGAAATATTTTTTTTGCGTCTAATTGTGCTAAACCACAAAGCAAAATTGGTTTGCTTAATATTGTCGCGAATTGCATCACGCACCGCTTCGCGCAGTGGAATTAATTCGGCATAAACGGAAGTATTACTAAATCCCGAAACGCGAATTATTTGCATTAATTCGCCATTTTTGGTTAAAATAGTTTTTTTATCAAAATGAATTGCATAAGGAATAAAATCTTCATCTGGACCTTGAGCTAAAACATTTTTTTTCTTTTCTTTTTTAGTAAAATATTTTACCGCAAATTCTAATACAGGTTTCATTTTTGATAAGTTTTATTTATTAAAAATAGTTTTTTAATAAGTTTTATTTATAAAATAATTTATCTTTTTTCAATCGCAATAAATTCACGCTTGGTGCTTCCCGTATATAATTGACGCGGTCTGCCGATTTTAAATGCCGGATCTTCAATCATTTCTTTCCATTGTGAAATCCAACCCGCTGAACGTGCAATCGCAAAAATTACTGTGAATAAATTGCTTGGAATTCCTAAGGCTTTGTAAATAATTCCCGAATAAAAATCGACATTTGGAAAGAGTTTTCGCGATACAAAATATTCGTCATTTAAAGCAATTTTTTCAAGCTCAATGGCGATGTCGAGAAGTGGATCTTTAATGCCGAGCTCGCCCAAAACTTCATCGCAAGCCTTCTTCAAAACCGAAGCGCGTGGATCGTAATTTTTATAAACACGATGCCCAAATCCCATTAAACGAAATGGATCATTTTTATCTTTAGCGCGTTTAATAAATTCAGGAATTCTATCGAGCGTTCTAATTTCTTGAAGCATTTCAATAACCTCTTCATTGGCTCCGCCGTGAGCTGGACCCCATAACGAAGAAATGCCAGCACCGATGCAAGCAAAAGGATTAGCGCCCGAGGAACCGGCTAAACGCACGGTTGAAGTTGAGGCATTTTGTTCGTGATCGGCATGCAAAACGAAAATCATTTCCATGGCTTTGGCAATAACTGGACTTACTTTATAATTTTCCGTTGGTTTTTCAAACAACATTTGTAAAAAATTTTCGGCAAAACCGAGATCATGTTTTGGATAAATAATCGGCTCTCCGATTGAATATTTGTAAGCCATTCCCGCCAAAGTTGGCATTTTAGCGATGATTTTATAAACTACATCTAGACGTCCTT
>JBIIFQ010000149.1:0-3471 GCA_044237235.1 Rickettsiales bacterium | reverse complement strand
ATTAAGCCCCGAACCTGCAAAAATTATGTCGTCACCTTCATCGCCAAAAATCAAATCATTACCGCCATCGCCAAAAATTAAATCTTCTCCTTCTTGGGCATAAATTTGATCATCACCCAATCCACCCCGAATAAAATCATTATCGGAGGTTATTTGAGAAATTTTATTAATTTCATTATTTTGGTTGATTTCAACTTCGCCACCAAAAATTATATCATTACCAGTTCCGCCAAAAATTAAATCATCGCCATCGCCTCCAAAAACATAATCATCGCCCTCTCCCGCTACGACTTCGTCAAAGCCAGCATTACCAAAAATAATATCATTGTCATTTTTGCCAAAAATTTGGTCATTACCACCATAAGCAATGATTTTATTGGTTCCGCCACCCCCAATTAAACTATCGTCGCCACTATTGCCATAAATGTCATCATGATAATATGGAGAAGCTTGAATCATGGTTCCGCGTTGATCTAATGCAAAAAAATTGGTATCCACTCCATTTTCTTTTAAAATCGAATTATAAAAATTTATTTTATCAAAATATTCACCCGCCTCAAGCTCTTTGCCACCCATTAATGAATAAGCTAAAATAACGGCAACCGCCGCTCCAATTGGTCCAGCATAGGCACCAGCATATAATGCTGATGCTATTGCCGATCCAACACCAGCAGCGCAAGCAACCACGCCCGCGGATGAAAGCGAGCTTTGCCACTGATGCGAATTCATTTTATCATCTGCGTAAAAATCCGAAATTACCGCGCTAACTATTTGCGCAACACCATAAGTGGCACCTTGATATACAGAGCTGGAATAAGAAATATTTTTAAAAAATTCCGATTTAAAAATCTCTTCAATTGCTGTTTTAGCCGTAGCTTGAGCAATTGAGTTAACCGCGATTTGACTATATTCTTGACCATTTAAATCACCTTTTCTTAAAACCACTTCGGTTGTAAATGAGACTGCCGAAATATAGGAAATTTTGTAAAAAATATTATTTCTAATTAAATCAAGAACCAACATTCCTTCAACAGAAACTTCATCAAAATTCCCCGCTGAAATTTTTTCATAATCCTCTGCGCTAAACAAAGTTTTATTTTGTAAATCTTCAAACAAAGATTTAATAGTTAGTTTTGTTGAAATTATTTTAGCAATTTCTTCGGTTGATAAATTTTTGCTTAAACCGTCATTGATAGTTAAAATTAAAGAAGCCAGATCTTCGGGCGAAGAATATTGTTTAATAATATCTTCATAAGATGATTTTATAAATTCTTCGGTATATTTTATAGTCTCTTTGAAGCCGGAAATAATGGCTTCAATAGTTGTGATTAACCCATCCCCATTCAAAACTCCTGCATTACAACGAATTACAGTAAAGGTTAAGCCATTATTTTTACTTAACGAATAAATCAAATCTGATTGATCGATGGCATTTCCGATTTCATCAACGCAAACCGCATCATTTTTTATCAATCCGCTATCAACATACATTTTTGAAAAATTGCCTCTTTCAACAATTAATTCATTGTTAATTTTAATTTTAAAATATTGTTCTTTGATTGATTCTGTAAACTTAAAAAAGGAATTCAGGGTTTCCTCGTAAAGCTTGGGTTGACCGTAAATAATCATCTCATCACTGCCAATCATCCATAATTTTTGACCATTTTGATCGTAAAGATTATTCAAATCGACGCTCAACTTAGAGTCTCTCAAAACATACGCCATGGCGGTGTTACAGTTTTGATTATTCCAGCGATAATCAAGATTATGAGAATTAATTTCGTTCGCTTTTTGTCGCATCATTTGAAATTTATTCGCTACCTCCTCATCGCTTCCCGCATAAATTTCAAACAAGGTGTGATTGCCTTCAAAATCCCAATCATAATGAGTTGAAGAAGAATTGGTTGGTAAATATTCAACAAGATTTTCGGCGCCAATAAATTTTAAATCACCAATGATTGGATTGCCACCCTCTCCTACAGGATTTTTTCCACTCGGACCCGCCCTTAAAATATATTGCTTTCCCCCAAAATCGGCCACCAAATATGAGTGCTGGGGATCAAGCTGATCGGAATTAGTAATATCGATCACATCTTTTGTTCTTAAATATATTTTAGCATTTTGCGACATGGTGACAGTTGCGAATTAAGGTTTTTAATGTTTATTTTATTTAAATTTTTATTGTAATTTACAGTTTAATTACATGTTTAATTACATGTTTAATTACATGTTTAATTACATGTTTAATTACATGTTTAATTACATGTTTAATTACATGTTTAATTACATGTTTAATTACATGTTTAATTACATGTTTAATTACATAAATTTCTCTTATATTTTTTAAAAAAATATCAAACGGTTAAGTTAAAAAATAATGCGATTGTAAAAAAATATTAATCATAAAAAAAGGCGATTATCCGTAATCAATTTTTATATTTGAAGCAATTTCTAATCGCCTTGGTAACTTACAGGAATAATGGCTCTCAAAAAATAATGGCGATAAAATTAAATCCTGAATATTAGATTTATTTCCTAGAAAAAATTGTGAATTATTGCACTGTCGCTGATTAAAATTTTGCGATGATAAATTAAAAAGATTGGAATTTTTTTTGAGAAATTTAATTTGTGAAAAATAAATCGATAATAAAAATAAAAATAGTAAAATTATTGCCAAAAATAAAATTTGCCCAAGCAAATTAAATAAGTGCGAATTAATTTTTAAAAACAGAGATTTTAGGATTTTTTTATAATTATCAAAAGTGATTTTGATCGAAGTAAATCTTTTTGGAATACCAAAAATTGGCGAAGATTTAAGAAATAAATAAAATGTTTTTAAATATTTGGGTTTCATAAAATTAAATAGTGGTGACTAAATTTTCATTAACATTAAAATTTTATTTATTTCTTGTCAATACATTTTTTAAATATTTATTAAAAATATTTTAAAAGATTGATAGAGTAAGGAGAAAATAAAGAAATATTTGATGATATTCATTTTTAAAAAAATTTTTTTGCAAATTTTTTTGATTTTTACCAAGTTTTTGCAAATAAAATTTGGAAATTTATTGAGCTAGATCAATGAGAAATAATTTCCCCCCGCCTTCTTCTCAATAAAATAGCGTTTCTATAAAAATTTTTTTTGAAAGAAAATTACGAAAAATTTTTAGTTTATTTTTTGAGAAAAATTTATAAATTTGCGTGAGCTTAAACCCATACAAACAACCCCTCACCCTAACCCTCTCCCCACAAGTGGAGAGAGGGGATTGGAAGGAATTTTTTCTGTTGCTCTAAGAAAAAATTTATGAGATTTTTTATTTTGATCTAAAGATTTTTAAATTTTATATTTCCACTTTTTTAGTAAAAAAATTATCGTCCTTATCCCCTCTCCCCGCTTGCGGAAAGAGGGTTAGAGTGAGGGGTTTTTTTGTTTAAAAAAATGGAAAATTTGTTATAAAAAAGTAACCTGGT
>JBIIFQ010000148.1:0-3478 GCA_044237235.1 Rickettsiales bacterium | reverse complement strand
ATATCAAAAAAAAGCCATCGCTGAGGGCAGAGAACCAATTTTAATTGAAATCGAAAATCATGATTGATAAATCACAATTACCAAATGTCAAAGGCGAATATAGATTTGATGCCAAAATCAACAATTGGTTTGATTTGCGGGGCAGGGCGGAGATATTATTTAGACCCAAAAATGCCGAAGATTTATGTTATTTTTTACAAAATATTTCTCCACAAATTAAAGTTCAAATAATCGGCGCCGGCTCCAATGTTATCATTGCCGATGAAGGCGTAAAAGGCGTTTTAATCAAACTTCCCGCCAGTTTTTCTGCAATAAATCACGGTGAAAACACCATCACAATCGGCTCCGCATCCTTATGCATCAATGTTGCGCAATATTGTAAAAATTTTGGATTGGGCGGTTTAGAATTTTTAAGTGGCATTCCCGGATCAATCGGCGGAGCCATCGCCATGAATGCCGGCTGTTACGGCTCGGACATCGCGCAAAATCTAATAAGCGCTAGTGCCATTGATTATGAAGGCAATATTTGCGAAATAAAAAATCAAGATTTTGGTTTTATTTATCGCGGAAACAATTTAAACAAAAAATTTATTTTTATTGCCGGCAAATTTAAAATTAATAAATCAACAACTCAAGAAATTGCTTATAAAATTTCTGAATTGCAAAAGGCGCGCGAAAACGCCCAACCGATCAGGGCAAAAACCGGCGGGAGCACTTTCAAAAATCCACCTAATAAAAAAGCATGGGAGTTAATTGATGCTATTGGCTATAGAGGAAAATCAATAGGAGATGCTCAAATCTCACAAAAACATTGTAATTTCTTAATTAATAATAACAGTGCTTCGGCGCAAGATTTAATCAAGCTTGGCGAAGAAACAAGGAAAAAAGTTTTTGAGGAATTTAAAATTAATTTGGAATGGGAAATAAAAATTTTAAAATAATAATATTTGCTATTGACATTCGAAAGAAACACGATTAAAAATCGGAACTGAAAGTTTTTTACTCAAAAAATTATAAGTTTTAACAACAAAAAACTTAACCAAAAACTATTTTCAAAAATATGAAATTTTTCTCAAAACAAATTATTGCCACTTTTTTTTCATTGTCATTTTTTATGATTAGCGCTGAAGCTTGGGGTGCTGATGCCGCTCAAACAGTTTCTAACAGTACAACCTGCGAAGCTGGATGCGATGGAGTTTCACAGACTTGTTCAGCTGGAGTTGGAAATACCGTTACCTTAACCTACAACTTAAAACCTTTCACAATAACTTGCACAGGCTCATCGCTTCCAGCAATTGCTGACATAAGAATTATTTGCAAAGAAGCTTTCTGCGAAGTTTATGCAGCTAGCACCAGTAAAAATACTTTTGTAAAATCAGTTTGTAATGCTTTTAGAATTGTCAATGGAGCTGCAGGTAAAACATTCGCAGCCTTTGCCATTATCGCTACAGGAATTGGTTTTTTCTCTGGAAAAGTTTCTTGGGGTTTGATGATTGGTGTGGCAGCAGGAATTGCAACAATGTTTGGAGCACCTTCAATTGTGGCAGCAATTTCTGGTCAAACTGCAAACTTAAATTGCGACTTGAACGCTAATTAATAATTTATTTTAAATACAAATAAAAAAAATTTTAAAAAACAAAACAATTAACTTGAAAGTAAAAATTCTTACTAATAAGATGAGAAAATATTTTCTAGAAATACTAATTTAAATTTAAAAATAATCATGAAAAAATACTCAAAACAATTTTTTAAAGTTGCTTTATTGGCACTGTGTGTATTAGCACTTTTCCCAATTTTATCATCCGAATTAAAAACTTCTGAGGCTTTTGCAGAAGAAGCTTATGCACAAGCAAACAACGAAGATGCTTCTTTCAGTCTTAGCTCTAACTCTTTAAGTAGAGTTATGTGTAACGCACTTAGACTCGTAACTGGAAGCGCAGGTAAAACATTCGCAGCCTTTGCAATTATCGCTACAGGAATTGGTTTTTTCTCTGGAAAAGTTTCTTGGGGTTTGATGATTGGTGTGGCAGCGGGTATTGCAACCATGTTCGGAGCTCCTTCAATTGTGGCAGCAATTTCTGGTCAAACAGTTGATACGAAATGCGGTGTTGCAGCAGGATCAACACCATAATATTACTCTATTTTATAAAAAAAATATATAACAGCATGTCAAGAAAATGTGAATTACTAAATATAGGCGCAATGAGTGGGAACAAAGTTTCTCACTCAAATCGCAAAACAAGAAGAAGATTTTTGCCAAACCTTAAATCAATCTCTTTTTTTAGCGACACCTTAGGAGCAAATCTAAATCTTAAAGTTGCAACTTCAACTTTGAGAACCATAAACAAATATGGCAATATCGATGGCTTCTTAGTTAAATATAAATTTAACAAATTATCAGAAAAAGCTCAATCACTTAGATTGAAAATCAAAAATAAGCAAAAAGTTGCTCAAATATAATTTTAATTAATTATATTTTATAAAAATTCACCACAAAAACAACCCAAAACCTAATTAACCCTTCCTAATTTCGAAATACAATACCACTCTCAAATTTTAAATTTCTACAAATTAAAAAAATTCGTTAAGTCTTCAAAATCTTATTCCCTTAACGACTCTTCGCATTAAAAAAAACTAAACGGCTATTTTAACGAGGAACGTGATTAGAAGTGAATGCGACTGGATCCGCAAGAGAGAAGTTTTTTTCGAAGAAAAAGATGAAACGTTTGCAAGTAAAAAAAGTAACCTGGTACCTTATTCTCTTTAAGATTATGCAAAAAGTTGAAATGAAAAGAATTCAAAAAAGACGATTTCTTGATTTTTTTTAAATTTAAAAAACCTCATATTTTTTTTATAAATTCACCTAAAAATTACAAAAATTATCTTAAAAATCATCAATTTTTGTTTAAAAAATTTATAAATTTGTGGATTAAATTTATAATCAAGGAATAGCCATCTTTAGATTTTTTTTGTTTTAATTTTTGTGATAATCTTAAAACCTTTGATGTTGTAAGTTTTTTGACCCCTCTCGATTCTAGGAACTTAACTACCGTTAATTTCCTAGAATCTGCTCTCCGGAAAAGCCTTACACCCCTACAATTTATAAAAGAACTCATCAAACTTTCGGTGCCATAGCTCTCCCCTTGAGGGAGAGCGGGCGAACGATTGCAACTGCGTTGCACATCGGGAGCCGTGAGGGGTCAAAAACTAAGAGCAACAACGATTTTAAGATTATATCAAAAGTTAAAAAAGAGAAAAATTTCAAAAAAGTCAATTTCTTGATTTTGTTTTTGAACTAAAAAATATTTTTAAATTTTTCTAAGAAAACCATCAAAAAATTACAAAAATTATCTTAAAAAATCACCGATTTTTGTTTAAAAAATTTATAAATTTGTGGATTAAAGTTAAAATCAAGAAATCGTCTTTTTTGGAATTTTTTCATTTCAACTTTTTACATAATCTTAAAAGTGTTGTTGCT
>JBIIFQ010000014.1:0-12668 GCA_044237235.1 Rickettsiales bacterium | reverse complement strand
CTATTTCTACAACAAAGTTCTTTAAAATTTTAGCGCCATCGATTGAATGATAAACTTCGGGATGAAATTGAACGCCGTAAATTTTTTTATCTTCATTAGCAATGCCAGCAAATGGAGCTTTTGGAGTTGTAGCAATTACTTCAAAACCTTGCGGAATCTTGCTAATATGGTCGCCATGACTCATCCAAACTTGATGATTTTGGAAATCTTTAAAAAATTTTGAATCTTTTTTAACAATTTCAATTTCAGCTTTACCAAATTCTCGCTCAAAAGACTTCTCAACCTTACCGCCAAGCATGTCGCAAATTAATTGCTCGCCATAACAAATGCCGAGAATCGGAATATTTAAATCAAAAATTTGCGGAGAAATTTTTGGCGCGTTCTCTTCGTAAACCGAAGAAGGGCCACCCGAAAAAATAATTGCTTGCGGTGGATTTCTTTTAATTTCTTCGAAAGAAATATTAAAATTTTTTACTTCACAAAATACTCCAAATTCACGAATTCTTCGTGCAATTAATTGAGTAACTTGACTTCCAAAATCAATAATAAGAACAGAATTATGCGACATTTATTTAAGATAAAATTGCTTTAACGATACGAGATTCAATCTCACTTTTTGAATATTTTCCAACAATAATTTTACTTATCGCTTCACATAAATCCAGTTTTAATTTATATTTTTTGGCAAATTCAACGATAACTTTTGCCGAATTAGCACCTTCGTAAGTGGTATTTTTATCAGGCTGTTTGCCTTGAGCAATAAGGGTTCCAAGAGTATTATTGCGAGATTTTGTTGATGAACATGTTAAAAAAATATCACCAAAACCCGCCGGATTTGCGACATCAGTTGAAGCCTTGATTTTTTTACACAAAGTTTGAATTTCGGAAATTCCCTTTACCAAAAGTGCCGATTTGGTGTTAACTCCAAGCTCAAGTCCATCAATAATTCCACAACCTATGGCTAAAATATTTTTAACAATCCCACAAATTTCGGCAGTTTGCGGATCGTTAAAATAAAGTGCTTGAAAATTTTTATTATTAAGAATTTTTATAACTTTTTGAGCAATTTTTTTATTTTTTGAAGCAATCGTGGTGACGCTTGGCACCTCTTTTGCAACCTCAACCGCAAAATTTGGACCCGACAGAACAACGTAATTTTTATTTTTGGTAATTCTTTCAAAAGAATCACTCAAAAGACTTAAAGTTTTATCTTCAAAACCTTTTGAACAAATCACAAATCCACAAGTTTTTTTAAAATTAGTTATAGAAATTTTTTCAAAAATATTTCGCGCGACATTGCTTGGAACCACGATAAACACGAAGTCGACGTCATTTTTAAAATCAATTCCAGCTTTAATATTTTTGTGCAATTTTAAATTGGGAAAATATTTTGAATTGGAATTTTTTTTATTAATTTCGTCAACAACATCTTTTTCAATTGAGTTTAAATAAACATCACAATTATTAACAGCTAAGTGATTAGCAAGTGCCGTGCCCCAAGTTCCGGAGCCAATCACCATTACTTTAGAATTTGTATTTTTCATAGCAAAATTTAATATAATTTATAAAATTTTTTCGATAATAACCACCGCTCCCGATATTGATTTTTCATCGCTAATAGTCAAATGAATAATAAATTCTTTACAATTTAAAATTTCTTTAATTTTAGCTTCTTTTTTGTTTAAAATTCTAATGAAAGGTTTGCCTAATTTATCGTTATAAATTTCAATGTCATTAAAATCAATTCCGCGACCAATTCCAATGCCAATAGCCTTAGAAAATGCTTCTTTGGAAGCAAATCTTTTGGCAAAAAAATTAATTGCATTTTGCGTTAATTTCTCTTGATTTTTATAGCGATTTTCAAAATCATTTAATTCATTTTTTGAAAAAATTTTTTCTTTAAAATTTTGATCGAATTTTTTTATAATTTTTTTAATTCTATCATTTGATATTAAATCAATTCCAATTCCAATTATCATAAAAAACTAAATAATGTTGCATGTTTTTTTATTAAACTTTAAAAATATACAATATGTAAATTTAAAATTTAACTTTATTTTGAAATGTCTAATAAAGCTATTGTAGTGCTAATTGGAAATAATGGAGCTATATTAACTAAACACACTGGAAACGTCATTGAATCTGAGTTTGTTGAAAAATTAACTGATGAAAATAAACCAAATTTAATAAATTTCTTTGCCAAAGCTAAAGGCTATCGAGTATATATAATGCTTGATACCATCGATCAAACTTACAAGAAAAAAACCTATCCAATAATGCGAAAATTTGATCTTGAACGCATCGCTAAAAGAGATTTGGCGTCAGATGGAGATAAAGAGGGGTTAAAAAATTATATATTACTAAAAAATCATAAAAATTTAAATTCATCCAAAAAAAATACACTTAAAAAAGCTGAATCTAACAAGTCTGATTGCTTATTCATAACCTCTTCAAAATCTGAAAATATTTCTATTTGGCTTAATTTTATTTATGAATTACCCAATCGCTTAATTGGAATTTATATGCTTCCCGTTGAGTGTTTTAATTTTTTTATAAAAATAACAAAATTAGATCCGAAAACCAACTCCGCTTCGGTTTTAAAAATAAAAGAAAATAATATTTTTTGTTTAGTAATTCAAACTAAAACCGGCGGTGCCAGACAAATTGTATTTTCAGACTCTAGCATTGTATTTACTAGGGTGGTGAATTATAATTTTGATGAACCCAATTTTGTTGAAAAATATTCACAAGATATTTATAGCACTTTCGAATATCTAAAGAGACTTTATATTGATCTATCAATTCAAGAATTTGAAGTAATAAACATATTATCAGAAAAGGCCTCTGAAGAGATAATGAGAACTAAAAATATTGAGCTAAATATTACTAATTACACCGTTCAAAACGCCGCTGATTTACTTAAAATTAAATATCTAAAAATTGAAGATAATTATTTTGATATTTTAATGAATGATATTTTTGTAAAATCTAAAAAAATTCTAAAATTTTCAAATCAGAGAATAAAAACTTCTGAAAATTTATTTTTCATTTTAAAATCTTCATATGTTTTAAACTTTATTTTTATATTTTCATTTATCTTTGTATCTACTTTAGTTTTCATAACAAATGAATCTATTTCAGAAAAAATTGATAAAGCTCAAGATCAAAAAATTGAAGCGCTAAATCAATTTGGAAAAATGAAAAAAAACTCTCTTGAAGGCACATTCCAAGAAGGCGATAAGGAAGTAAATATCGAGAGGATTGGCGATATGGGAAGAGTAGAAGATGGCTTGGGAACTCTTGAATCCGATTTTATAAAAACCTATTCACTGATGGGATTTTCGAGAGATTACAATATAAAATTTACCTCTTTTTCATATGGTCTATTATCTTTTGACCATCGCAACGCAAAAAATAACGATATTGAAAAGCAACTTACTCTAAATGGAAAGCTTTATAACGAGGGTGGCGATATTGAGAGTTTGTTTACTGAGTTTGATAAATTTGTGGTGCAAATGAAAAAATCTTTAAGCGATTATGACATAAAATATAATGAACTACCAAGAAATATTGATTTTAACCAAAAATATTATGATTTTCCCGTGGAGTTTAGGATAATATCAAAAAAATAGAACATGAAAATTGATAAATTAAAAAAACAAATCAAATATAGTGCCATTTCAATTGTAACTTTAGTAACTTTAATTTCTATATTATTGATAATGTACATTTATATCAATAATTCATTTTTGGATCAATATGATAAGATTATTATGGATATCGCTGATATTAAAAACAAAACTCAAGAAATCGAACAAAAGACCCAACAAAATAAAAAATATATGGAAATGTGGTCTAAAATCAGCCAGAGTAAAAAATCTTTAGAAGGAATAAAGGTTGATGATATTAATAAATTAGTTGCAAATCTTGGCGAAAAATACTCAATAACAAACACTGTTTTTAAAATTAGCGTTCCGGAAAATTTCCCCTCTTCGGTATATAAAAACGATACCATTTCTTTATTATATTCGATTGGCGAACTTACTTTTAAATCATTTAACGATATTAAAGCCATTCAATTTGCTAATGAATTTATAAAATATCTTCATGGTTATCCAATCATAACAAGATTTGAATTTATTAAAGAAAAAGATTATGAAATCAAAGATTATTTTGACATAAGCACCGGAAAAATATCTGGAGCAATTCAGGGAAGATTGGTATTTTCTTGGTTTGTTTACAAAGAAAATATCAGCAAAAATGATTCTCCTTCAAATTAACAAAACAAAGAAAATGAGAAGTTATAAAATTTTATTCATTGTTTTTTTATCTATTACGCAAGCCCTCCTTCTTGAAGATGCAAAATCTCAGGATACTGGAAATAAAATTCAAAAAAGCATAAATATTGATAAGGTTGACTCAACCACACCAATTTCTTCAAACTCAATCAAGAGCGCCTTAGATGATATATTCTCTCCCTCAAAACTAAAATCATTAATGTATGATGAAGAGCAATATAATAACATTGAAAAAGCAATTGAAGCGATGAGAAACAACCAAGCTTTTACTCCAGAAGGAGCAGAGGCAAATAAACAGAGTGCTGAAGATGCCAAAAAACAAGCCGAAGAAATTAAAACACTTGAAGGAAGCGAAGATAACGTAAAATCATATGTTTTCTTATCATCAATCATGTATTTTGGCGAAAAACAATGGTCTCTATGGATTAATGATAAAAAATTTATTGCAAGCACTAATTCAAGTGAAAATGAATTATATTTCAAAAGCGTATCGCAAGACAGGGCAACAATAATTTGGCGATTAAGTATCAGTAAATGGAAAATTTTATCTGGAAAAAAATCAGAAGAATATGCCCCAAAAATCAACGAAAACAATCAAGTCGAAGTTGAGTTTACGCTTAAGCCAAATCAAACTTTTATCTTAAGTTCAAATAAGGTTGCAGATGGCAGAGCGGTTGATTCGATTAATAGAAAAAAATAAATTGGGGCATTTTTTAATTATGCCTTAAAATCAAACTCGATTCATCTTAAGATGGAGGACAAGAACTAACAACATCCGCCCACTCTCCCGTAACATTAGAACATTTATAAATTCTTATAACTGATTCTTTAGAGGGACATGCATTCCCGTCATATAAATATTGACCATAATATAAATTTATAGCTGGAAAGCTTCCGGCATTGCTTAATTTAGGACATGAAATTAAATTATTTGCAGAAAAATCTTGTATAAAATTACTACGAGTTTTATACATCACCACATCATCAAAAACATCGCTTTTAGATGAGTTTACAATGAAATTATTATCAAAGTTTGGTGTTGCTGAAGATTTTATTTGATTCTCAAGCTCATCATTATCGATATTATTGGCAACATCTATATTTTGTTGACCACTAGTTGCTCCAAAAGATCCATAAGCATTGGGTCCATGACTAATCAAAAGAAACATAACTTTATCGGATAATAAAGCCGTTCCGGAAACTTGATTTTCTTTTGCCGACATCAACACAATTCCGGTTCCAACGGTTCCAAAACTATCATCTAAGGTTCCGCTTGTTGGAGGAATAAAATTCTTAGTAAAACGCTTATCTATAACATAACTTAATTTATTTTCATATCCATCCTCGGCAAATTCTGAACCTAAATTCAAAGATTTAATTGGAACAGCTCCAATTATAAAGTTACTTAGTCCCGAACCAGAGCTAGCATAAACTCCGCTTGTTCCACAATTATTATTAGCATCATCGCGCTCCTCTTTGCCATAATCAACATCGTCTATTTTTGATCTATCAAGAGAGGCTGGGCAAGGCAACCTTTTATTTATCATCAAAAAGGTTCCCATCGATTTATAAATCTCTTTCATTTTTTGATTAGTTAACGCCACCTTGGAGCTGTTAATGCTTCCCGTTGCCATCGAAAAGACTCCCGCCATCAATAAAGAAATAACCAAAATTACTATTGAAAGCTCAACAAGAGTATATCCTCTTTTATTATAATAAATATTGGTTTTGATTTTATTTTTTATGTTAATCATGGGTTCGACGTGCAATTATCTGTTGTCTCTTTAACTCCTGTTAGACTGCAATATAAACCATAAAAACCATCAAAACCGGAAGCACAATCTTCGGCTATAGAATCACCTGGTTTTACTTTTATATTTTTACCATTTATATCAAAACTACAATAAGCAACGCAGTTATTGGTAACGCTCGCAGTGCCGGTGGAAGGACAATTCCATGAATAAGTGCCAGAAAAAAACTCCTGATTACATAATTCATTATCTTTTGAGGTATTAGAGTTAACTATTTTTGATATAATTCCGTCTCCACCCGGAATAGTGCATTGAACAATTGTCGATCCTGGACAAGCAATAATTAAGCCTGTCCAACTTCCAAAAGAATCACATTTAATAGTTTTTCTAATCGACTCATTGCCCAAGCCACAATTATTATAAGCAATTAAATCACCCGTTCCATAATAAATGCTTTTTTTATTTGCCTCGAAATCTTTATCCGAAATATTATTGCCTTTACATGGTATTAAAAACATAGCATCAAAATTATTAACAAAATCATTTCGTGTTTTAAACAAAATAATGTCATCAAAATTTTCCGAGTCTTCAAAACTACTGTAAAAGATTTTATTAAAATGTTGAGCTGAATCGTTATCTAGATTATAAACATCATTCTCCGCTTCTTCAGCTGAAATTGTTGTGCGAGCATTCTGAACTCCCGTATTTTTAAAAGCTCCGAACCCATTAGCACCTCCACTAACAAGCACAATTATTGCATCACTATTGATAAAATTTTCAATAAAATTACTTCGCTCTTTAATATAGAGTGTATTTTTATAATTTGCAGTTCCAAAGCTTGGAAGACTTAATGAAGCATCTGGCTCAGTAATAAAGTTCTTAGTAAAATCTTCATCTATGAAATAACTTATTTTATTACCAAAAGCATCTTCAGCAAAATCTTCGGACAGCCCTAAGGTATTGGTTGGAATCATTCCAAAAACCACTTTATCAAAAGAATTTTGACCAGTAATATTTGATAAGTAAACTCCTTTTGGCGTCGCCTCTGAAAGTCCTCTGCAGGAGTCGCCATCGCGAACTTCTTTGCCATAATTAACACCTCCCCTCGGCACCAAAATTGATGCCGGACAAGGCAAGCGTTTTTGCTGAATCAAAAAATCTCCAAGTGCTTTATAAACAACATTCATTCTGTCTCTGGTTATATTTTCTTTTACATTATTAACAACTCCCGAAGAGGAAAAAGTCCCAAACATTAATAGCGCTATTATTAAAATCACAACACTGAGTTCAACAAAAGTAAATGCTCTATTTTTTATTGCTAATTTATTATTTATGTCCATGATCCACATCGATTTATTTCATGCCACTTGCCAAATCTATCACAATATTTTTCTGGAATTTTATCATATGTAAATCCAGCTCCACTGCATTTTGTTCCATATAAATTCTGACCATAATAAACACTTTTACTCGCGAAGGGATTAGCCAATCCATCATCCAAACAAGCAATTAAATAAAATGCATTAAAATCTTGGACAATTTGATTGCGAGTTTTGAAAATCATAACATCGTCAAAAATTTTACTATTTTGCGAATTATAAATAAAAATATTATCAAAACCATTTGCAACACTGCTATTTGCATCATTTTCCGATTCATCAGAATCTAAAGATCTAGCATTTTGGATTGTTGAATTATGATTAAAAGCCCCGGATTTATTGAGTCCGTGACTTAAAATTACTAAAATTGCATCAGCGGTAATGGTCCTCGCAATCGAAGAAGGCTTTTCGTTAATTGTTATTATTCCAGTATAGTTTTGAGTAGTTCCAAAGCCAGTAGTTTTATCAGATATTACATCTTGAAAATTTGAAGTGAATCTTTGGTCAATTATATAAGAAATTTTACTTCCAAAATCATCTTCGCCCATATTTAAAGGCAAATTTAAAGTTTTTACTGGCACCATTCCATAAAAAATATTATTGTTTAAGATGCTAACGTTACAACCGGTTGAACTCTTAGACTCAACTCCATATAAATTATTATCTTTTGTTAAAATTAAACTAGCGGGACAAGGTAATCTTTTATTTTCCAACAAAAATTTTCCAACAGCATTATAAACTTCATTTATTTTATTTTGTGTAGATATTTTTTTTGCTTTGTTGAGCGATGATATTGTAATCGTCAAACCACCCATCATCAAAAACGAAATAATCAAAATTACTATTGAAAGCTCGATTAGAGTATAAGCGGATTTTGGCTTTAAAACTTTGTTACGAATCACAATTTTTCAACTTAATATTTTAAAATAATTTTTAAATTAAATTACCTTCTTAAAAAATTATTTCAACATTAAAAGTCTTTGAAAAAAAATAGTTAAAATTTTTTGTTATTTTAGTAAAATCGTAGAATTTTTATTGAACTACGATGTTCGAAAGAGTTAGGAAACCTGCTCCACAACAACCATCGCTGGTCCATACGCCCGGACCAAAACGTCGATCTGACATATTAGTAATTGCAAAGTTAGTTATAGTTCCCGAACTTACATAACCGGCGTGGGGGCCATTATTAGCTATATATTGCCAAGCTCCGTTAGCAAAAAAATGAGCTCTATCATAATCTCCATAATCATTTGAATAATAACTCCAATTAAAAGAAATTTTAGTTACCCAAGTAGGAAGATTTGCTAAATAATAACCCCACGATCCCGCTGGAGAATTATTTGGACCAGCCATTTGAATGCTGTTATTTGAAGATGACATAATATATACTCCGTTTGGAGCAGAAGCTGAATAGTTCCAATTTGGAGTAAAGGAATTGCCGGAAGCAACGCAAGTTGTTCCGCCCTGAGTAAAGGTTCCTGGATTAGTTGTTCCGGTGCAAGTATAAGTTGGAGAACCGGTGAATCCAGCATTACAATATAATGGAGTTGCGGTAGTTGTATAATTTACCGCAGTTCCATTTGTAGTTGTATTTGGAGCATTAACGGTGCATGCAACTTGAGTACAAGTTCCTGTCGTTGTTGAGGATGTTGCACTGGTGCAAGTATAATTAATCGTTCCCGCGAATTCCGCATCGCAAGCAAATGAATTAGTTCCCGAACCAGATCTAGAGATAAATCCAGTTCCAGCTTGAATGGTTCAAGGAATTGGAGTACAAGCTCCGGTTGGCGACACTTGAGAGCCATTAGTTACGCAATTATATGTTAAAGTTCCAGTATATCCACTATCACAGTTAAATGAAGTGGTTCCATAATCTAGCGCTTTATCTGAACTAAATATAAAACTCGATCTAAATGAATACCAACCATAACTTCCAACTCTAAAATACTGAGTATAAGCCGATAAAGGAAATTTATCATAGGTTATTCCATTAGAAGAATAAATTGTCCAAGAATCATTTTTAGAATTATATTTCATGGGACCTTCATAAACATCATAAAATTTAATTCTATTTATTACAGCAAATTTATTGGAACCGAACATTCTGTTATCGATATTTAAATTTCCATTATAATATGCAAACTCAGCTCCACCTGGATTTACAGTAACTTTATTATTGTAAGTTGCTCCCACAACATCATTAGCAATACAAGTAATTGGAACACAAGAATTGCTTACTTGAGAAAATATGCCATTAGTATTTGTTCCATTTGCAACACAAGAGAAAGTTGCGGTGGAAGTAGTTAAAAAACCCGTGGCGTTACAATTAAATATTTGGTTAGTTCCATATGGTATAACAGTCCCAGAATTGAATCCACTTATCCCAGTTGGAATAGAACAGGTAATTGGCGAACAAGTTCCGGTTTTGGTTGAGGTTGACGAGCTAGTGCAGGTATAATTAATTGTTCCAGCATAACCCTCAACATCGCAAGCAAAAGAACCGGACCCCGTAACAGATTTAGAAGTAAATCCAGTTCCAGCTGGAATAGTACAAGAGAATGAAGCGCAAGAACCAGTTACCGATACCGTTGAAGCGCTGGTGCAATTGTAGTTTATTGTTCCTGAATAACCCGAATTGCAAACAAAGGAGCCAGCTCCAGAAACTGATCTAGATGCATATCCAGTGCCAGCTGGAACAGTGCAGGTAATTGGACCGCAAGAAGTTGAGTTATAAAAAAGACCTGAAGTACAAGGTGAAATTCTTTCTATAAAAAGACCGGAGGCATTATTATCTAAAGAAGATAGAGTTGAAGAATTACTAGTATATGAAGCTTCAATTCCAAATGGATTAGATGTATTGCAATGTTGATATATCGTGGCTTTTAAACCAGAAGGAATTTTTAAAGAACTAATCATATCATTTCCATTCGTCAACTGACCCTTACAAAAATTGTACATACCAGCAACATATCCATAAACAACTCCACGATAATTGGGATCGTTATATGCGAAAATTTTATCACAAGTGCATTCATAAGAAACTGAACCGCTATATCCATTACCACAAGTTAAAGTTCCCGCTCCCAAACCTACTGATGTATTAGAAACACCAGGTAAACTAACCGGGCAAGTGATTCCAATACAAACGCTGTTAGCATCTTTCATATATCCCGTTGCACAATCACAAGTTTTTGTTATAGTTGCCGAACCCTGAGCTTGACAAGTATAATTAGCATTTCCTGTATAACCAGTTTGATTACAAGAAATCGTTCCCGTTCCAGCTGTGAAGGTATAAGCTAAAGAAGATTGAGTCAAATAACCATTGCCCGATGAAGTGCAAGTTATTGGAGTACAACTATTATTTGATACAGAAAATGTACCTGTTGTGCTAGCGCCATTGACTTCGCATTTCAAGCTAGCCGTAGAAGTAGATAGATAACCTACAGCATTACAATTATAAGTATTAGTTCCGAATGCTATTCCCGTAGTTCCCGCGGCAAATCCCGTGATGCCAGTTGGAACAACGCATGTGATGGCAATGCAAGCCCCACTTACATCTTTTGCATATCCCGTAGCGCAAGCACAAGCTGATTTTGATGCAAAAGTTCCGGGATTAGTAGTTCCCGAACAGGAATAATTAGCGTTTCCTGTATAGCCAGTTAGATTGCAAGCTATAGTTCCATCTGCTGTGAAAGCTAATCCAGTTTTAGCGTCATAACCATTGGCAGCCGGAGCGTTGCAAGTTACAGAGGCACAAGTTCCATTAATTTTTAAAGCACCTTTTGAAAAATTATTATTTATTTTTGTAAATACGAAAGCTGATGTTCCATTCCCAATCGATTCCGGCATTGTACTCAAATTAGAAGTATAATTAAGAATCAAGGTAGAATTATTAAGTGCGTTATTATACAATGATATTTGATAACCAGTGGGAATTTGGAAAGATCTTAAATTATCATTTCCAATAGCAAGCCAATAATCATGACTTCCCACTGGATAAGCCAAACTATAACCAGTATAATATTCGCCTTGATACACTACGGCCTTATCTGCAAAACATTCATATGATGGGGTACCGAAGAAACCAGTAGCACAATTTAAAGAAGTTTGAGATGAAGTAACATTAACATTTTGGTTGTCGCTAGTTGAATTAATTGTTGGAATAGTACAAGTTATTGGTGTACAAGTTCCTGTAATAGTTGCGGCACTTCCGTTGGTGGTACAAGTATAATTTACTGAACCAGTATAACCCGTTGCATTGCATGTTAAAGAAGTAGCAGTTCCTGCATAATCTAAAGATGAGGTATTATTTATACCGGCAAAGTTAGTGACTGAACATTTAATCGCATCACATCTTCCAGTTTGAACATAATTTCCTGTAGCACTTGAGCCAGTTGCGACACAAGTATAAGATGGATTTGTACCAACCAAAGAGCTTGCGAAACCTGTTGCACAATTTAAGTCAACTGATGATGTGGTGAAGTCAACTTGAGTTCCAGATATAGTAAGATTAGAATTTGAGGGAATGTTACATTTAATTCTGGTACAAGTTCCTGAAGTTCCCGATAAAGTTCCGGTGTTTGGAACAGAAACTACTTGATTGGAAGTTGATCCATCTGGATTTATTATAGTATCGGTTCTATTAGCATTAACTGCAATACAGTTGGTAGTTATCGAGGCAGGAGAATAATAACCAGTAGCACAGTTTAGGGATTGAGAATTTCCAATAAAAATTGAATTTACGGTTACATTTAAAGATGAAGTTGAGCAAGAAATTTTAAGACATGAGCTTGCTGGCGTCAGAGTTCCTGATGAGGTACAAGGTTGGAATGTTGTGGTCAACAAATTATTATATTTTGGATCATTGCAATAATAACTTTTCGGGGTTGTGGAATAAGGAATTGCAGTTCCAGCTTGGAATCCCTCGATACTAGTGCTACATTGCGTAACTCCGCAAGCTTGCGTAACAGTATTTAATTGATATCCCGGAGCGCAAGCACAATATGAAGTTAAGGCAAAAATTCCAGGGTTAGTTGTTCCAGTGCAAGTATATGAAGCTGTTCCGGTATAACCAGCTTGATTACAATTAACGCTTCCGGGTGAATTAGCAGGAGCAAAAGCTAAATTAGATAAAGCAGATAGTGATAAACCATTATAAGCAGAAGGTGAAGTACATTTTATTGCGACACAAGTTCCGCTAGTATCTGCAGCAGTGGCTGAGGTACAAGCATAAACAATAG
>JBIIFQ010000147.1:0-3488 GCA_044237235.1 Rickettsiales bacterium | reverse complement strand
TTAGTTAAATTTGGCTCTTTCTTTAAACATTCTTCGGCATTTAGAATTTTAGCATTTCGACTAATAAAATTAAATTTTTCGAGTTTTTTTATTTCGGCATCGAGAGTTTTTTGTTTACGATAAAAATGCAAGATACCTTTTTTAGAATAATCAAAAGATTTTCCATCCAATAAAGATGATTCATCCTTTAGAATATCATGCATTAAGGAACGGCTAAGTTTAGAAATTTTAAATAATTTTTCGCTGTTTTTTAAGAAATTTTCATTGGAAGAATTTTTTATAAATTCACCAATCCATTGATAAAATTCTTTGTTTGAAAAATCTTTAAGATGCAAGTAAGGATTTGGTGAAAAAATATTTTTTGCCATTGAAAATAAAGAGCTTTTATTTGACCAAGTTTCAATGTGGGAATAGCTAAGTTGACCGCCATTTGAGTTTGAACAACCCTCGCCAGAAGAATTGGATTTATCAATCACCACCACTTCGTGACCAGATTTGGCCAAAAAATATGCCGTCGTAACTCCGATTATACCAGCTCCCAAAACAATTACTTTCATTGCAAAAAAAAGTTTTTAAAATTGTAAAATAAATTAATGACTAAAATTTTAACTTAAACGCTTATGAATGTTTATAACATTCCGTCCAATTATAACTTTATTAAAACCCTCGCTAATTGGCTAAAAAAGCATTATAACAATGAATTTTCAGAATTAAAGATTTTTTTACCAAATCAAAGATCTTCACGAAAATTACGCAAAGAATTATTGAATTTACAAGATTTTAATGTTAAATCTTCGATAAAAATTAAATCCTTTGCTGATTTAAATATTGAAGATTTATATGATTTTTTACCGAATAAATTATGTGCAGAAATTATCGCTGAACTATCTAAAATTAAGGTTCTAAATCGAGTCGATGCCATATTTCTTTTATGCGAAGAAGTTAAAAAAAATACTATTTTTGGCACGCAAAATTTTACTCAAAGATACAAAATTGCTAAAAGTTTATATCAATTATTTGAAGATTTAGAAGAAAACCAAGTTGATGCTTCACAAATTAAATCAATCGATGATTCAAATTTAGCAAAACATCATCAATTTACGGTAGAATTTTTTCAAAGTTTTTATATACAAATTAAAAATCATTTAATCAAAAATAACTTAATGTTTGCTGGTAATTTTCATAATTTATTATGTAGTAAATATTGCGAAATTATTGAAACGCAAAAAATCTCTCAAAATATTGTTATTGCTGGATCAACTGGCAGTATTTTATCTAGTAAAAAACTGATTAAATCTATAAAAAACTATGAAAATGGTTGCGTGATTTTATATGGCTATCAAAAGCATTTAAATGCCGAAGAAATTCATCCACAATATTATCTCAATGAGTTAATTAAATTTTTAGATTTAGAAAAATTAAATGTTCCTGAAATTAAAAATTTGGAATTCATAAATTCTCCTGAAATCAAAAAAGATTTTTGTAATTTAATTTTTAACGATTATAAAAATTTTGATAATTTTAAAAAAACTTGCGAAGAAATTGGGAAAAATAATGAAATTGCTGAAATCGTTTTAAACTTAGAAATATCTTGCTTTGACAATGAAATAAATGAAGCAAAATCGATTGTTAACATTATCAAGGAATATAACCAAAAAGACTTAGAAATTGCGGTTATTTGTAATAACCAAAACTTATCAAGAATACTAAAATCATATCTAAATGCTTATCAAGTAAATTATAATGATGCCTCTTCGCAAAGTGCTATTTACTTGGACATAATTGGCTTTTTATTGTTAATATTTGAAATAAAAAATAATGAGTTTAATTCACACATTTTTTTAAGTTTTTTAAAACACAATTTTTTTGTAAAATTAAATAATGAAAAACTAATTGAAGAATTTGAAATTAACATATTAAGAGATGACCGCATAAACCTACGAATAGAGGGGATTGAAGCCAAAATTAAAAATAGCAAATTTGCAGATTTTTTTAATAAAATTATTGAAAATTTACCGATTGATAATTCACTAAATTCATTAATCAAAGCATTTGAGTTTTTTACTAATCAAAATTTTAACCAAATACTTTCAAAATCGATTGCTGGAAAAGAAATTTTTGAGTTTTTTGAGTTACTAAAACAGCAAAATTTTTATTTTCAAAACATCGAAGATTTAAAAATAATTTTTAATGAAATTAGCTATTTTGAAAAATCAAAACTTGATTCTAACGTTGATATCCTTAGTCCAATTGAGGCAAGATTATTAAATTTTGATTTAATTATTGTCTCATCTTTAAATGAAAATGATTTTCCGCAAATTGATAATCATGGCTGGATTGGCGCAAAAATAAAAAAAGATTTGGGAGTTAATAAAACTCTTAAAAAAATTGGACAAAATGGTTTTGATTTCTGCAATTATTTAAGTAATAAAAAAATAATCTTAACTCATTCAAAATATCGTCTAGGTCAACATAATGTTGAGTCGCCATTTATTACAAAATTAAAAACTTTATGTAAAATTTTGAATTTAAATATTGATAAATCACAATTTTATCAACGAAAAATTAATGAAAATTTACATTTTATTCCGCAATATTTAGCGCCATCATTTGGCAATCCAAGTGAAAATTATCGACCAAAAAATTATTATATAACCGATATTTCGCATTTAATTTCTAATCCATATTTTATTTATGTAAAAAAAGTTTTAAAAATTGAAGAGCTTAAAAAAATTGATTACGAACCTTCTTATGCTGAGTTTGGAAGCTTTATTCATAAGGCTTTAGAAGATTACATTAAAAATCCAACTAACATAAATTTTGAAGAAATTTTTGAAAAATATTTTTTATCAAAGCAGGCAAAATTGATTTGGTATCCAAAATTTTTAAAAATTTTTGAAAATTTTTGCGAAGATAATCAAGAATTTATTGATGATGAAAATATTTTAGAAGAATCAATAAAAATTGATTTGGAAAATATAAAAATTTCTGGAAAAGTTGATAGAATTTTAATCGACAATGAAAAAAATATTAAAATTATTGATTACAAAACTGGGCAAGTTCCGACTAAAAAAGATGTAATTTGTGGATTAGAGCCTCAATTAACAGTCTATGCTTTAATATTGTCGGAAACTTTGTTTAAAAATTCTAAAATTAAAGAATTAAATTATTGGAAATTAACACGCACCGATGGCTCAAAAATTATAAAAATTTTTAATAATGAAGATGAAATTTCCGAGGCAATTTTAGCAACAAAAAATGGTTTAAAAATAATTTTTGATTATTTTTCAAACCCACAAAATAAATTCTTTGCAACTAAAAATGAGGAAGATGATTATATTCAAAATTTATCACGAATTAAAGAATGGAACCAATAAATAAATATCGTTACAAATTAATGTTAGAATATGATGGCTCTAGCTATCATGGCTTTCAAATGCAAAATGAAAATCACATTAAAACTGTTGAAGGTCAAGTTGCAAAAGCAT
>JBIIFQ010000146.1:0-3498 GCA_044237235.1 Rickettsiales bacterium | reverse complement strand
TGATTGCAATATTCAACTAATTGATTAGTAACGCCCGACATTGCCGAAACAACGACAATTACTTTATTTTTTTTATCGAGCTCGGCTTTAACTTTTTTGGAAACATTCTTAATGCGCGCAATGTCCCCAACCGAAGTTCCGCCAAATTTTTGAACTATTAACATGATAATATTAAAATAAAATTTAAATTCTTTTTGACAAAGTTAAAAAAAATTTAACAAAAAAACAACAAAATAAATTTATTCTAAGGATTTTAGAAAGATGATGTTGATTTATGTTTTATGATTTTTTATTATAAGTTATTCAATTTAGAATTTGCTTATAAAATTATTTTTACTTCAAATATTCAACAATAAAATTACATTTACCATGAATTTGTTTCGCAGATTAGCAAAAAATATTTTCTTTAAAATTGTTTTATCAATCGTCGGATTAAGCTTTGTTTTATTTGGGATAAGCGACTTTATAACAGGAATGCCAAATTCTTGGGTGTTAAAAATTGATAACGAAAAATTTAGCGTCAATTCTTTCGAAAAAGCCGTCGAACTCGATCGCAAAGTTATCAGATCAGTCAAGGGCTCAAATCCTGAAATTGAAAATTATCTTAATTCTGAAAAATTCAAATCCGACGTTGCTAATCGATTAATAAGAAAAGTTTTGATTCAAAAAATTAGCAATGAAATTGGTGCCTTTGGTAGCAAAAAATTAATTTTAAAAACCGTTGCCGAAGATGTCAATTTCCAAGATAAGGATGGCAAATTTGATCACGAAAAATTTAGTAATTTCTTAAAAAATAATGGACTTGATGAAGAGCGTTATATTCAAGAAGTAAGTAACGAAGTTTCGGCAGAAATGATAGTTCAAAGCTTTTCAATGGCATCTCCCGTCAATTTCAAAAATGCCCTTGAAGTTGAAGAATTTAACCAAGAAAAACGCGTAACGGATGTTATTAAAATAACTAAAGATAATGTTCGCGGAATTACAGCACCAAACGACGAAGAAATCACAAAATTTTACGAAGAAAAAAAATCTATTTATAAAACTAAAGAGCTCAGAAAAGTGGCATATTTTGAAGTTGATCCCAAAACTTTTGAAAATGAAGTTAAGGTTGAAGAAGTTGACGCTAAAAAATATTATGATGGCAATCCAACGCTATTTGCAGTTGAAGAAAATAAAGATTTTTATCACATGCTTTTTGAAAAAAAGGAGCAAGCACAAGAATTTTACCAAAAAATTACTTCGGCTTTAGACCCTACAAAATCAAATATCAAAGAGCAATTCGTTAAAATTTCTAAAGATTCACACAAAAAAACTTTAAAAGATATTGCGCTTGAAAGAGTTACTAAAAATGCTCTGCCCGCTGAAATTTCAAATGCGATTTCTGGTTTAAAAATCAATGAATTAAGCACCGTAATTGAAAGCAAATTAGGCTTCCACGTCTTCTTATTAAACAATCTAAATGAGAAAAAACAAATAGCCTTTGATGAGGTAAAAGACAAAATAATGGAGAAATTAATTGCTGAGAAAAAAGAAAAATCAATTCAAGAATCAATCGCCAAAATCAACGATTCTTTAATGATCGCAAAATCACTCAAAGAGGTTGCCGACAAATTCAATTTAAACATAACAACCTCTTCATTAATTAGCGACGAAGGCAAAAATACTAACAACGTTGAAGCCTTGGAAACAAAGGTTTTGGCTGATTTTACAAAAAATACTTTTACTATAAAAAAAGGTCAACCTTCAAAAATATTTTCTAACGAAAAAAATGGCAAATATTATGCCTTGCAAATCGAAGAAATTGTTGAAAGTAAAATTCCAGATTTGGCTGAAATTAAATCCAAAATTATTGCCGATATAATTGATCAAAGAAAACAATCCGAGCTCGGAAAATTGGCACAACAAATTCAAAAAGAAGTCGCTGAAAATCCGGCTAAAATCTTGTCAATCGCTGGCAAATATGGTCTTGCCACCGAAAGATCAAAAATATTTCCACGAATTTTTTATATTGATTTAGGCTCATCAAAAATGCCTTATAAAAATCCACTTTTAGAAGAAATTTTTGCAATTAAAGTTGGCGAATCAACAAAAGCTATTTCATCTTCTCCAGAGGAATATTTAATTGCTTTTGTTCGCGAAATTAAAAAGGTCAAACTTGGCGCTGAAGAAGCGGTCCAAGCCAAGAAAAAAGCGGTTGACATGTTTGCCAACGACATCATGTTTGAATATAATGAATATCTTCAAAAAAAATATCCGATCGAACTTAATCAAAAGTTTTTCGGTAAAAAATCATAGTTTAAATTAAAAATGTCGCTAAATTTTACCAAAGAAGAATTTTTAAAAAATAATTTTAAAACTACAGTTTTATACAAAAAAATTCCAACCGACACCATTACTGCAGTTGCATCTCACCTTAAATTGACAAAACACTTTAGCGATTACAATTTTCTACTTGAATCGGCAGAAAATGGTAATAATAAAGGACGTTTTTCGGTTATCGGAATCAACCCAGATAAAGTTTGGAAATGCATAAAGGGTGACTCTATTATTAATCACAATTTTGCCAAATCGCCTCAAAATTTTACTAAACAAAATGGTGATCCGATAAATAATTTTCGTCAATTTGTTAATAATTGTAAAATCGATTGGCAAAATTTAACATATGGCTCGAGTCAACTCCCGCCAGTTTGTGCTGGGGTTTTTGGTTATATGGGTTATGACATGGCGCGCTTGATGGAAAAACTTCCCGATCGTCAATTAAAAGATGAATTAAACATTGCTGATAGTATTTTTATTCGTCCGCAAATTTTGATAGTTTTTGATAGTCTTTTTGATTGCGCTTTAATTTGCGCGCCACTTTATCCAGATAGCTCTGATAATTTCGATTCGCTTGATGCCAAAATTCAAAAAACCCACAAAATTTTACAAGAATCTTTGAACGAAAATCAACTTAAAAATATTGAAATTGACGAAAATTTTCAAAGCAATTTTAGCGAAGAGCAATATTGCCAAGCCGTTGAAAAATCAAAAGAATATATTGTTGCGGGTGATATTTTTCAAATTTTACCTTCGCAAAGATTTCAAGCGAATTTCAACAAAAATATCGATCCTTTTTTCTTTTATCGCTCCCTTCGCACAGTTAACCCCTCGCCTTTTCTATTTTTTTTGAAATTTGATGATTTTGTATTGACGGGCTCGAGTCCTGAAATTATGGTTTCGCTCAAAAATAAAATTGTTACCATTCGCCCATTGGCGGGAACGCGCAAAAGAGGCAAGTCGCAAGAAGAGGATAAAAAAATCTCTCAAGAACTTCTTAATGATGAGAAAGAAGTGGCGGAACATTTGATGTTAATCGATCTCGGTCGTCATGATGTTGGATCGATTGCCAAACCTGATTCGGTGAAGGTTTCTAAAAAAATGATGGTTGAATATTATTCGCACGTTATGCATTTATCTTCAACGGTTGAAGGTGAAATTCGCGATGAATTTGATGCAATC
>JBIIFQ010000145.1:0-3549 GCA_044237235.1 Rickettsiales bacterium | reverse complement strand
TTGCCAAAGGCTTAAAAAATCCAGGAAATTCAATTGACATTACCGTGAATGAAGCAAGAGTGATGCTTACAGGAATCGCTCGCGACCCGGCCAAAGCCAAGCTGGCGCAAGAATTATGTTGGCAAGTTAAGGGTGTCAATGAAGTGATTGATGAAATTCAAATCTCCGAAGATGGCAAATTCAAAATTGCCGATATTGGTTCAGCTATTTATGATTATTTAATCACCGCCGAAATCGAAACCAAATTTGCTTTAGCCAAAGATTTACGAACTTTGAATTATCAAGTCACCACAGTTAACAATGAAGTTTATTTGCTCGGAGTGGCAATTGACGAAAAAGAAATGAATCGTGCGATTTCTATCGCCTCTAAGGTTAAAGGCGTAAATAAAGTCGTCAATCATATTATTCTTGCCAATGACAGCCGAAGAGAAAAATAATAAAATTATCACCTTTGGTTGTCGTTTAAATGCCTTCGAATCGGAAGCGATAAAAAATGCCGTTGCTGAATCGGGTGAAAAAAATCTTATAATTTTTAATTCTTGTGCCGTCACCGCTCAAGCCGAAAAAGATTTAAGAGCTTCGATTCGAAAAATGCATAAAGAAAATCCACAAGCAAAAATCGTGGTCACGGGTTGTGCGGCACAAATTGATCCGCAAAAATATGCCAAAATGCCCGAAATTGATTTAGTGCTGGGAAACGTTGAAAAATCTAGCTCCGCAAGCTACAAATCTAATTTTAAAATTACCAAAAATTCGGCTAAAAATATTAACGAAAATCCTGAAATTCTTCACAAAGATAATATTTTTGAAAAACAAAAAGAAGCAAAAAATAATTTTATTACCGCCGATGAGCACGCCAAAATCAAGGTCAACGACATTATGTCGGTGCGCGATACCGCACCCCAATTAGTTTCATATTTTGAAAATCAAACCCGCGCTTTTTTAGAAATTCAAAATGGTTGCAATCACCGTTGCACTTTTTGCATAATCCCTTACGGGCGCGGAAATAGCCGTTCAGTGCCACTTGGCGAAATCGTCAAACAATCGCAAAAAATGGTGGCTTCGGGACATAAAGAAATTGTGTTGACGGGAGTTGATATTTCTGATTATGGTAAAGATTTGCCGACACCAATTACATTATCACAAATGATTCGACGTTTATTAAAAGCTGTTCCCGAGCTTACGCGACTTAGACTTTCATCGGTCGATGTTGCCGAAATCGACGCAGAATTTTTTGAAATTTTGGCGAGCGAATCACGTTTAATGCCATATTTACATTTGAGCGTTCAAGCCGGAGATGATAAAATTTTAAAACAAATGAAGCGTCGTCATAATCGCCAAAATATTTTAGATTTTTGTGAAAAAGCTCGCAAAATTCGACCCGAAATGACTTTCGGAGCCGACATAATTGCGGGTTTTCCTACCGAAAATGAGGCGATGTTTCAAAATTCTTTATCGTTAATTTCTGAAGCCGATTTAATTTTTACGCATATTTTTCCATATTCTTCGCGCGAAGGCACGCCTGCTTCAAAGATGCCTCAACTCGATAAAAAAATTATTAAAGAACGGGCTAAAATTCTTCGCGAGGCGGGTTCTTTGCAACTGCAAAAATATTTACAAAAACAAATCGGCAAAGAATTTGAAGTTTTGTTAGAAAAAAATAATTTAGGAAAAACTAGAAATTTTTTAGATGTTGAAATAATTTCTGATAAAAAAAATGAATTGCTAAAAGGCAATATTTATTCTTTTAAAATAAATAAAATCAAAAATAATTTATTAATTGTAGATTTATAATACAAATAATATTTTTATGAACGCAAAGTTAAGAGAATTATAGTTTTTTAATTTTTTTTAATTGAGATGGAAAAAAATTTTAAAATTATGAAAACATTCGAAATTCCCAACGCAAAAAACAGTAAAATTAATTCATCGGAAACTATCGAGAAAGAAGGTTTTTCTAGTGAAGTCGATAATTCATTTGAGAAATTATTTTATAATGCAATCAATGTTTTTGCTTATTCAAAATTTTACGAAGTTAGTGCCGATTCGCAAGAATATCGTAGCATAAAATATGTCGATCTGGTTAAAAGTTTATATGAAAATTTTGTAGAAAAAAAAGGTTTTTTTTCTGGGAAACACGAAATTGAAACCTATAAAAAAATTATTTTAATTATCGACGAATTTTGTGCCGAGAAATTTAAAAAATTCATGGACAGCCTTGGCTCTAGCAAAGAAAGATTATTAATTGGCAAAAATATTAGCGATTTTATCGATGATAATGATAGGAATATTGAAGCGGTTAGCGATGAATGTAGAAAAAAATCTGAAAATAAATATATCGAATATGTTATGAAAGATTTACAAGAAGAAAATCCGCAAAAATTTAAAGAATTAATCGATTTTGAAATTAATAAAATAGAATTAAAAAATATAAGAGACAAAATAAGATTTGTGGTTGGTGATATTAAAACTCAGCCTGCAACCATTTTTTTAAATGAAATTAAAAGACATTCAAATTTAGAAAAAACTAGTTTAGAAAATAAAAATCGACGTTCATTTTGCGTGATTTCTTAATTTTAAAAATACGAATTTAAGCAAAATTAAATTCGGAAATAAATCTTGCGGTTGTTGATGATATTGGTAAAATTTTTTACAAAAATATAATTTTAACCAAGATTTAATATCAAAATCATGAGCAATATTTCGCATCAATCTTATTTAAATTCTAAGGCGTGGCCTTTTGAAGAAGCGCGTCGCATTTACGAAAAAATTCAAGGAAAAACTCCGAGCAAAGGTTATGTTTTGTTTGAAACCGGTTATGGTCCATCGGGCTTGCCACATATTGGAACCTTCGGTGAAGTGGTTAGAACGGCATTTGTGCGTCACGCATTTTCTTTAATTGCGCCCGAAATTCCAACCAAAATGTTTTGCGTTTCCGACGATATCGATGGCTTACGCAAAGTGCCCGACAATGTTCCTAATCAAGAAATGGTGCGCGCAAATTTAGGCAAACCATTAACTTCGGTGCCTGATCCATTTGGCACTCATCAATCTTATGGACATCACATGAATGCTCGATTGCGTAGCTTTCTCGACTCTTTTGGTTTTGAATATGAATTTATTTCGGCGACCGAAAAATATCAAAGCGGAGCTTTCGACGCTACGATGTTAAAAGTTTTAGAAAAATATGAAGAGTTGATGGATCTAATGATTCCAACGCTTGGACAGGAAAGACAAGAAACTTATTCGCCTTTTATGCCGATTGATGTTGAGTCGGGAATCGTTGTCGATAAAGGCGTCAAGGCGATTGATAAAAAGAAAGGAACGGTGATTTATATCGCCCCCAATGGTCAAGAAAAAGAAATTTCCGTCACCAAAGGCGGTTGCAAATTGCAATGGAAAATTGATTTTGGAGCTAGATGGAGCAGTCTCGGAGTCGATTATGAAATTTACGGCAAAGATCACCAACCGAATGAAAAAATTTATCGCCGAGTGTGTGAAATCCTTGGTGGAGTTGCGCCAGTCAACTTTACTTACGAAATGTTTTTA
>JBIIFQ010000144.1:0-3571 GCA_044237235.1 Rickettsiales bacterium | reverse complement strand
ATCAATGGCTTTTGAAATTATCGCAACTTTATTGTAATATTTGTTGCGTTGGCGATGATGATCAATCGATTTATAGTTGGCGCGGAGCCAATATTGCCAACATTTTACGCTTCGAAAAAGATTTTGCCGATGCAAAAATTATTCGTCTCGAACAAAATTATCGCTCAACTTCACGAATTTTAAAAACCGCTCACGCCGTTATTTCCAACAATAAAGAGCGTCATGGCAAAACTTTATGGACTAATTTAGGTGAGGGTGAAAAAATTAAAGTTTTTTCATTTTACGATGATCGAACCGAGGCGTCGCGAATCGCCATCAATATTAAAAATACGATTGAAGTCAACAAAGTCAAGCCTTCGCAAGTTGCGGTTTTGGTGCGAGCGGGTTATCAAACTCGACAATTTGAAGAAGCTTTTATGCAAAATGCGTTGCCTTATCGAGTGATTGGGGGCATGAAATTTTATGAACGCATGGAGATTCGCGACAGTATCGCTTATTTGCGACTTTGCTCAAATTTTGATGATGATTTAGCTTTGCTTCGAATTATTAATGTTCCGAAAAGAGGGATTGGCGAAGCAGGATTGGCAAGCTTGCAAGACAAAGCCAAGCAAAATAAAATAACGCTTTTTGAGGCGATAAAAAATTCGATTGAAGATGGTTCCTTAAAGGGAAAATCTCGCGATGCTTTAACAAATTTAATTAATTCTTTAGAAAAATTTCATGCTTTCATCGGCTCAAAAAGCTTGATGGATCTGGCTAAAGCTTTGCTTGAAGAAGTTGGATATTTGCCAATGTGGCGGATTGAAAATAATCTTGAAGCGCAAGGACGCGTTGAAAATATTGAAGAATTTATTCGCAGTCTTGGTGATTTTTCTAACATTGTTGAGTTTTTGGAATATGTCTCTTTGGTTGAGGCGCGCGACGATAAAAATTTACAAGACGCCATCAATATTATGACGATTCACGGCGCCAAAGGTTTGGAATTTGACATGGTTTTTTTACCCGGACTTGAAGAAGGAATTTTTCCGAGCAATAAAGCGGTTGAACAAAAAAATGGTTTAGAAGAAGAGCGACGTTTAATGTATGTGGCGATTACTCGCGCTAAGAAGAAATTAATAATGTCTTTTGCTAAATCGCGTTATATTTTTGGCGATATGCAAAATTCTTTGCCTTCGAGATTTTTAAAAGAATTGCCCGAAAGCGAAATTGATTTTGAAGAAGTTGGCTTTGCGGGACGAAGTTCTTATCAAAAATTTAGCGATGAAGATGAAGATGATTTTTCGCAAGATCAAGATTTTTCTAAAAATTCTAAAAAAACATTTTACCAAAATAATTCTTCTTCGTCCAAAAATTTTACCGCAATGCAACCGCGAAAATTTATTAATAATTTAAGTTCTTTTGCCTCAAAATCAGCATCAAATTCAACGCCAAATAATACAAATTTTATTGCTAGTTCAGGTGCCTCGTCACCAGTAAATTCAAGCGTTATCGGCAATAATTCATTAATCGGTGCTCGCGTTTTTCATCAAAAATTTGGCTATGGTAAAATTGAAAATGCCGACGGTAATCGTCTAACTATTTCCTTTGAAAAAACCGGCATCAAAACGGTGATAAAAGATTTTGTAAGTTTTGCTTAAATTTTAAATTTTTTTTCAAACATATTTTATTTTGTCAACCAAGCCCGCTTTTTTAAAGCCGTCGAGCCTTATCAAGCAAGAATCGCAAGTGCCACAAGCATAATTTTCACCATCGATAATTTGCGGATCATAACATGAATGAGTGATTGCATAATCAACGCCCAATTCAACGCCTTTTTGAATAATTTCTGATTTTTTTAAAGCAATTAATGGAGTATGAATTTTAAAGCTTCCAAAATTTTGTGAAGATGAAGCGCAAGCTAGATTAGCAAGGGTTTGAAAGGCATCGATAAATTCTTTTCGGCAATCGGGATAGCCACTATAATCAACGGCATTAACGCCAATAAAAATATCGAAACTTTTAACAACTTCAGCGAAGGCGAGGGCGTAAGATAAAAAAATTGTATTACGGGCGGGAACATAAGTGATAGGGATCGGCGCGTTATAATTTTGATTTTCGATTTTATTATTTTTCGGCACTTCAATATCGGAGGTGAGGGCGGAACCGCCAAAAATTCTTAAATCAATATTGGCAATTTTATATTCTTTAAATTGAAAAAAATCAGCAATTTTTTGAGCGGATTCAAGTTCAACTTGATGTCTTTGTCCATAAAAAAAACTTAAGCCGTAAAGTTCAAAACCTTGACTTTTGGCAATGGCGCAAGTGGTTGCGGAATCCAGACCGCCACTTAAAAGTATAATCGCTTTTTTCATGAAAAGAATAAATAAATTATTGAAAATAATGTTTAAAATTTAAAATAAGGCTTTAGTATAAAAGAAATTAATTTATTATTTCATCAAATTTTATTTTTTGAAATTTTATAACATTTTCAATCTTAAATTTTGATTATTAGGGTTAAAAAAACCTAAAATTTATTGCGGATACGGCGATTTATTCGCCGTGGAGCGATTCGATATTAAGCTAAATTTGCGTAAGCAAATTTAATTAAGCGATAAATTCTTCTCGCATCATTTAGATTAGAAACTTAATACCGTTTTCAATCTTAAATTTTGATTATTGGGGTTAAAAAAACCTAAAATTTATCGCGGATACGGCGATTTATTCGCCGTGGAGCGATTCGATATTAAGCTAAATTTGCGTAAGCAAATTTAATTAAGCAATAAATTCATTCGCATCATTTAAGAGTGGAAACGGTATTTGGGTGGTTAGCTCAGTTGGTTAGAGCGCTACGTTGACATCGTAGAGGTCGGAAGTTCGAGTCTTCTATCACCCACCAATTTTCTTTTAAAACACCCAGCGAACAAACCAATAAAATTCATTATTCAATTTAGTTAATATTAGCAAAATTATGAAAAAAATTTCCGTAAAAAATCCGATTGTTGAAATTGATGGCGATGAGATGGCGCGCGTGATGTGGCATATGATCAAACAAAAATTAATTACGCCTTTTGTTGATTTAAATATTAAATATTTCGATTTATCAATCGAAAATCGCGATAAAACTTCCGACCAAATCACCATTGATGCTGGCAACGCCATCGCCGAATTTGGCGTCGGCATAAAATGTGCGACAATTACAGCCGACGATGCGCGCAAAAAAGAATTTAATCTTAAAGAAATTTGGAAATCGCCCAACGGCACGATCCGCAATATTCTCGATGGCACGGTGTTTCGCGAACCGATAGTTTGTAAAAATGTACCGCGTTTGGTCGGCAATTGGCAAACGCCGATTATCGTTGGTAGACATGCTTTCGGCGACCAATATAAAGCCACAGATTTTTTGATTCCATCGAAAGGAAAATTGACAATAAAATTTCAAGGCGATGATGGAAGCGTGATCGAACATGAAGTTCACCAATATAAATCAAGCGGTATTGCGTTGGCGATGTTTAATGTCGATGAATCGATTCGAGGCTTTGCCAGATCATGCTTCAACATGGCTTTGCAAAAATCATGGCCACTTTATTTATCG
>JBIIFQ010000143.1:0-3577 GCA_044237235.1 Rickettsiales bacterium | reverse complement strand
ATAAAAATTTTATATATTTATGAGCAATTTTGAAGAGATTATTGACCTTACGCAAGAAATTACCACTAAATCTGATTTGTTGGTAAATAAAGTCGCGGAACTTAGTTACTCTATTGCTAGCAGTGGTGGTGTAAGTCCATTAATTTTTGGATTTAGTGTTTTTATTTTATCATGTTTTGTTGGTTATTTCGTGGTTTGGAAGGTCACCCCAGCGCTACATACGCCTTTGATGTCGGTAACTAACGCCATTTCGGGCGTAATAATTGTCGGCGCAATAATCGCTCTTGGTTCAGCTAAAAGTTTTGATCTTATCTCGCTGTTAAGTTTCATCGCCATCATCATCGCTTCCATCAATATTTTCGGTGGATTTTTAGTGACTTGGCGCATGCTTCAAATGTTTAAAAAATAAATTTTGTGAGCAATTTTAATAAAAATATTTTTAACACTTCTTGGTTAAAAATTCTTGCTATTTTCATTTTTTTATCATTCTCTCTAAGGCTGATTTTAGCGGTTCAATATTTTAACGAAATAACAATTTCAAGCACTGAAATCATTAAAGTTTTATTAATTGGATTATTCTTTGACTCTCTTACAGTCTGTTATTTTGCAATCTTGCCCTTAATTTATTTTATTTTGCTTCCGCAAAAAATTTTTAATCACAAAAAACATCAAATTTTTCTCGCCATAATTTATTTTATTTTCATCAATATTATTATTTTTTCAATTTTCTCGGAAATAGTTTTTTTTGAAGAATTTAATGCTCGCTTTAATTTTATCGCCGTCGATTATTTAATTTATACCACCGAAGTCATCGCCAATATTGTTGAGTCTTATCCGATGGGAATTTTATTATCGATAATTTTGATCATTAGTTCGCTGATTTTTTATTTTTCTTATCGCCGAATTGTGCAAATCAAAATTGTAAATTTTAAAAATCGCCTCAAATTTTTTGCAATAATTTTAGCAATTTTGCTGATTGAATTTTTTGTAATCGACGTCACTAAAATTGATAAATTCTTTGATAATAATTACAATAAAGAACTCTCGCAAAACGGCATCTATCAACTGTTTTCGGCTTATCGCAACAATCAAATTGATTATGATAAATTCTATACAATAAATGATTCAACCATCGCCGAAAATCGTCTTCGTGATTTAATTTCTAAGCAAGAGCCAAGTGCTAAATTCGTTGATGATCGTGGCATTGAGAGGTTTATTTCTGCTCAAAAAAATCAGAAAGAACAAAAATATAATATTATTTTTATCGCCATCGAAAGTATGAATGCTGATTTCATGGCATATTTTGGTAATCAAAAAAATCTTACTCCCAATCTCGATGAAATTTCTAAAAAAGGATTATTTTTTACCAATCTTAAAGCGACGGGAACCCGCACGGTTAGAGGACTTGAGGCGTTAATTTTGGCGACTCCGCCAACTCCGGGTAATTCAATTGTGCGTCGCCCCAATAATGAAAATTTATTTAACATTGCAACGCCACTCAAGCAACGCGGATATGACGCCAAATTTATTTATGGCGGAGATGGATATTTCGACAATATGAATTATTTTTTTTTCAATAATGGCTTTGAAACAATTGATCGCCCGCAATTTTCTAAAAATGAAATTAGTTTTTCCAATGCGTGGGGCGTCGCCGATGAAGATTTATTTGATAAAACCATCGCCGAAGCCGACAAATCTTATGCCAAAGGTAAGAATTTTTTAAATTTTGTGATGACCACTTCCAATCATCGCCCTTTTACTTATCCAGAGAATAAAATCGATATTCCGTCGAAAACTAATCGCGATGGCGCGGTTAAATATTCCGATTATGCCATTGGGCAATTGATTAAAAAATCACAACAAAAACCGTGGTTTGATAATACGATTTTTGTTTTTGTTGCTGATCATTGTGCTGGCTCTGCAGGCAACAGCAATGTGCCTTTGTGGCGTTATCAAATTCCGGCAATTTTTTATGCACCAAAAATTATTAAGCCACAAATTTATGCCGAAAATTCAAGTCAAATTGACATTGCGCCAACATTATTAGGATTTCTTAATCTTTCTTATAAATCAAAGTTTTTTGGTGTTAATGTTTTAGATGGTGATAAAAAATATATTTCAAGAGCTTTTGTTAGCACCTATTCTGATTTAGGATATTTTGCTGATAATAAACTTTTTCTACTAAAACTTAAAAAACAACAAAAAATTTACGATGTTGAGTTGAATAGCTTTGGCTATCAAGGTTCAAAAGAGATTTTAACTACAAATTTCTCTGAAGAAAAACTTTTAAATGCTCAAGATTATTATCAAATCGCTAGTGATTATTTTAAGAATGGTAATTTAAAGCAAGAATCGTTTTTAAATAAATAATTGAAAATAAGAATTAATTTAATTTATTTGATAAATTTAATTTATTTGATAAATTTAATTTATTTGATAAATTTATACTAAAATAACATGAGAAGGCCACCACCGAAAGATGGAAAATCAATATCACTAAACTATCTAATATCGTTGGAAGAAAAACTTGGTCAAGCCATGGCTTATGCGAATATTGCTAAATCAGAAAGAGAAGGGCGTGGAAAAGTAAGGTCAAATGGAGTTAATCGCGGTTCAAGTGGAAGGCTTATATATTATTCATCCAATAATCCTTATGAAATAATAAGAGCTATGGTGTCTGGAGACGATATTCTTTCAGAGCCAGAGCGAAAAGAATCCCTCAAAAAGTTTAAGGGGCAAATAAATTTAAATGAATTGAGGGAGATTTATAATGAAGTTAGAAATGTTTCTTCGGAATCTCTTCAAGAAAGAAAACTTTATTCATTAAGAAGATTAAAAACTATTTTTGAAGAAATTGAAAAAGAGAATCAGGAAAAAATTGAAAAAGGGAGTAAAGAAGCCTCAAAGTTTGCTAACTTAGATAGTAGCATGCTTGGAAAAAGAAAAAGAAGAGAAATGAACGAATCTTATACTCCTTTCAAACCTCAGCCTATCGAACCTCAGCCTCCCTTAAAGAGACAAAAAACAAGTGAAAATTGGTGGGAGAGTCTTGCCTCTAAGGCTGTCAATGTTTCCACTACTTTTCTTGGAAATTTTGGAATAAATTTGCCACAGCCAGAAATTAAAGAGCAAGAAGTTAAAGTTGATTCCGCTCCCCCTCAAGTTGCTAGATTTATGGGTGCATCTTCATCAAAAAAAAATGCACCGCCACCTTCTTCGAAAAAACAAGATAGGCCATATTTCTTTATAAATAGTTTGGAATGCGAGAAACAACTAAACTCGTCAGAATTTTTATTCAATCCAAATGATTATTTAAAAAGAAGAATTACGCTTTGGAATGGAGTTTGTAAAGATTGTGGTTTAGAATCCGATGATGTAAAAAAATATATGGGCGAAGTTGAATATGTTGGTAAACACGAACAAGCTATAATAAAATATATAGATTATTTAAAACAAAATATTAGCAAAATAAGTGAAAAAAAAGCATCATCAAATCAGTTGATTTTGTTGGGTTTTCTTCAAATCGAGTTGTCTAAAGTTGATCATATGGTGCGAGGAAGTAATCTTGAGGATAGAA
>JBIIFQ010000142.1:0-3582 GCA_044237235.1 Rickettsiales bacterium | reverse complement strand
GTAAATTGAGTTGGCGAGCTAGTTCATAACCAACTACAACTCCGCCCATCGCTGGGGCGACAACGATATCAGCAAAATTTCCACCAAGTTTTTCAATAATTTTTTTCGCCAAAGAATTACATAATTTTTCGGCTCTTTTCGGTTCCATCAAAACTCGTGCACATTGCATATAAGTATCGGAATGAAGTCCTGACGACAAAATAAAATGTCCTTTTAAAATCGCCTTGGCGCTAATAAATTCTTGTAAAACTTCTTGCTCTTTTAAACTCATAATGCAAATTATTAAATTAAAATTTTTTCCTATAAAAACTTTTTTAAAAAAATTATGCAACATAAAAATTCACATATTAATTCTGCGATAAAAACTATTGAAATTGAAATTGAAGGTTTAAAATCACTTATCGATTTTTTTGATGAAAAATATGTTAAAACTGTTGATTTAATCTTGAACTGCAAGGGTCGAGTAATTATAAGTGGTATGGGAAAATCTGGTCATATTGCCAATAAAATTTCTGCAACTCTCGCTTCGACCGGCACTCCGGCTTTTTTTATTCACCCCGCTGAAGCCAGCCACGGGGATCTCGGCATGATAACTTCACAAGATGTGGTAATTTTATTGTCAAATTCGGGGGAAACTAAAGAGCTTCGTGACATAATTTATTATTGTAAAAGATTTGAAATTCCAATCGTCGGCATTGTGCGTAGATCTGATTCCGAGCTCGCCAATGCTAGTTCGATTCCGCTAGTTATTCCCGCTGTCAAAGAAGCGAACGATGTCAATGCGCCAACTACTTCAACAACGATGATGCTTGCGCTTGGAGACTGCTTGGCTGTTAGTTTAATCGAAGCGCGCGGTTTTAATTCTGATAATTTTGGCACTTTTCATCCGGGTGGAAAATTGGGCTCGGCATTTTTAAAAGTATCCGATATTATGCGTAAAGATTCACAAATTCCCATGGTAAAATTTGATAATAAAATGAGTGAAGTGATTATCGAAATGACCTCAAAACATTTGGGTTGCACCGCGGTTGTTGATAATGAAAATAAAATGATTGGAATTATAACCGACGGCGATTTGCGTCGTCATTTAAATCAAAGTTTTTTCGATGAAATTGCTGAAAATATTATGACTAAAAATCCAATTACTATTACCAAGCAAAACCTTGCGATGGAAGCCTTTGCACTAATGAATAAAAAATCAATAACTAGCATTTTTGTGCTTGAAAATAATAAAATTATTGGCGTTTTACATCTTCATGATTGTTTGAAAGCTGGGCTTTAATTATTTTAAAATTAATTTTATTTATAATTTAAAATTAATATTGCTTAACATTAAATAAAATTTAAATTAACTTTACTATATTTAAAAATTAATTTATTTTTTATGAAGAAATCAAAAATCAGCCCTGATAATTGCGAAAATAAACCAGAAGCAACTCTTGTTTTTGAAAGAGGTAATTCCATAGTTTTCTCAAATCCAATCAAAATGTCAACAAATCCCAATGACAGAGAGATTCAAGAGCGACTTCTTATGCAAAATAAAGAGGGAGATCCTAAAAAAATTGAAGAAGAATTTTTTTTAGACGAAAATATTTCAGAAAAAGAAAATAACTTACCAAAAAGTTGTTTTGAAATTTTTAGAGTTGGAGTAAAAAACAATTTAAAGGAAATTTCAAAATACATTGGCGCAAAAAGATAAAAAAATTTTAAACAATTGATTAAAAAAAATCTTTGATTATTCTTTAGAAAAATTATTTTTATAATCAAAATTGTTTAAAACATGTCTTCAGTCGCAACTTTTTTTTATATAATTTCGGCGGTTTTATTTATCTTATCGCTTTACGGATTATCTTCGCCAAAAACCTCGCGCATCGGCAATTACCTTGGAATGTCAGGAATGGCTTTGGCAATTGTAACCACGCTTTTTTTACCGCAAGTTCATAATATTTTTTATATTTTACTCGCTATAATTATTGGTGGCGGAATTGGTTACGCCATCGCTAATAAAGTTAAAATGACGGCGATGCCTCAACTAGTTGCGGGCTTTCATTCTTTAGTCGGTTTATCGGCGGTTTTTATTGCTTCAAGCGCACTTTGGATGCCCAATTCATTTGGTATTTTAGAAGATGAAAAAATTAAATTAGCGAGTCGTATTGAAATGGGTTTGGGTGTTTTAATTGGCGCCATCACCTTTACGGGCTCAATTATCGCCTTTATGAAGCTCAACGGCAAAATGTCGTCAAAATTAATAATTTTCAAAAAAAATCCAAAAAAATATTCAAAAATTACGGCGATTAGTTTGGGAGTTTTGTTGCTTGGTTTTTGTTTATTCGGATCAAAATTTTTATTCATCGCCCTCACCTTACTTTCATTTTTTGTCGGTATAATTTTAATCGCTCCCGTCGGTGGTGCCGATATGCCCGTCGTGGTTTCGATGTTAAATTCTTATTCAGGCTGGGCTGCCAGCGGTATTGGTTTTACACTCAATAATCCGCTTTTAATTATTACGGGAGCATTGGTTGGAGCTAGTGGCGCGATTTTGAGTTACATTATGTGTAAAGCGATGAATCGTTCAATTTTCAATGTTATGTTTTCAGGATTTAATGTTAATGAAGTTGCTCAAAATGTTGAAGCCAAAGAACAAAGACCAATTAAAATTGCCAACGCCGAAGACGTTGCTCATATTATCAAAAGTGCTTCATCGGTGATTATCGTTCCCGGTTATGGAATGGCAGTGGCAGGAGCTCAACATGCCGTTTCGGAAATGACTCATCTTTTAGAAAAAGCGGGAGCCAATGTAAAATTTGCTATTCATCCAGTTGCCGGCAGAATGCCCGGACACATGAATGTGTTGCTTGCCGAGGCTAATATCGATTACGAAAAAGTTTTTGAACTTGATGAAATAAATTCTGAATTTAGAAATACCGATGTCGCCTTCGTGATTGGAGCCAACGACGTCACCAACCCTTCTGCCAAAACTGATAAAGCCAGTCCGATTTATGGTATGCCGATTCTCGATGTTGGCAATGCCAAAACTGTTTTTTTCGTCAAGCGTTCAATGGCAACGGGCTATGCCGGCGTTGAAAATGAATTATTTTACAATGAAAATACTATGATGATTTTTGGCGACGCCAAAAAGGTCGTCGAAGAAATTGTTAAAAATTTAAACTAAATAATTATTTTTTCAAAATAAAGTACTTCTTCACCTTAAAAAAAACCTAACACCAAATTTTGTTAATTTACAATTATTTTAATTATGAAAAATTTTAAAGTTTTTTTTTGTTTACTTTTCTTTTTTTGTCACGAACTTCATGCCAAAGAAACGCGAACATTTTCGCAATATAAAAAATCACAAAAAAAAGCCTCAAATTTAATAAAAAAAGAGGAAATAAAAAGCACATCTTCGAATTCAGATAATATAAAAATTTACCAACATGCTTTGACGGTTTCAATCGATAAACTCAATGGCAAAGCTGATGAAATTGTTTATGAAGGCAATAAAAAACTTAGTCATTTAGAATGGGATATCAAAAATTTAAAAATGCTTTCGCTTGGCTTTACTTCAAAAATTCCTGATTTATT
>JBIIFQ010000012.1:0-13092 GCA_044237235.1 Rickettsiales bacterium | reverse complement strand
TCGCAAATATTGGAAATTTTTAGTTTTATTGTTTTGTTTATAGGTCTTACAATCCTTACTTGGAACGGAGATGAATATTTTAAATATCCGCTAATATCTTACGACAACTATGTCGCAATTGCCATTATAATGATAAACTTTATTGGCTTTACCATGATTTTCTTAAGAAACAAAAATTATTTGGAAAGGGCTAAAATTTTGATAATTTTTATCTTAATGGCATCTTTTTTCTCCGGAGAACAAAATGATATTTTTCATATTTTTTATTATTTAGCGAGTCTTGCGCTCATTAGCTATTCAATTCTTAATGAAAAATTAAAGCCCCGCCTTGCTTTTGACTTATTTTTTCTTTTATACGCCATTACTTCTTTTTTTTCCTTTGGATCCTCTTCCAGCAAACAAAATTTTTTAGACGTAGCTATTTCTTTTGGAGTTATTATTGCACTAGGAGTAATATTAATCAGTAATTATTTTTTAAAGAAGCGTAAGCTTAAAAATGATATTCAAAATTTAAAAATTAATTATGAAAGAAAAAATCATGAATTTCGTTAAAAATAAATTTCTAAATCCACTTTATTTTGATCGAAATCCCGAAGAAAAATTTATATTTCTCGGGGCGCTTAATATCATGGCCATGATTTTAACACTAACATTCTTTAAACAACTTTTTTTATTTTCATTTTTTTGTATTTATTTTAGCAGAAAACATTTGTTTTCAAATTTTGACAATAGTATTTTGAGTTTGCTATTATCCATCATTCTTGAGGCGATATTCCCTAAAGTGTTTTTTTTATTTTTATTTTTCTACTTTTGTTTTGGCATAAAATATTCGTTTTCAAATTCTAAAATTAATATAAAAAATCCCCCCGTTGCCCTCTTCGTGTTTTTTGAATTTTTGATGCTAATTATATTTATATATTTCATCATTTTTAAAGCAAAATATAGCTTTATATTGACCCTTCTTTCATTTCTTCTTTTTCTTTTTTTCTGGATTATAAACTACATAAGATTGAATCTACAAAAATTTACTAACAAAGATTTTTTTATCTCGATTTTTCAATTTTTTGTAATAGTTTTTTTTTACATTTTTATTACGCTATCAGCCCTAAAAGGGGGAAATGCTAATGCCACAATCTCATTAATTGCTATTAATTTATTTTTAATCACGGCAATCAATATTTTGAAGCAAAATCTATCAAAAATATTAGAAATTTTTTGTTTTATAATATTATTCTCAAATCTTCCAATTCTAGCCGGAGGAGATTTTGAATATCTACTGATTTCTTACCAAAACTATTTCGTTATCGCTATTATTATTATAAATTCCATCGGATTTATCGTAATTTTTTTGAAAAATAAAAATTATCTAGATAGAGCTAAAATTTTATTAATGCTCATCTTAACACTGTCTTTCTTTTTTGCGGAGGAAACAATCATTTGTATTTTTTATTATTTATCAACTCTGGCATTAATAAGTTTTATATTTTTAGATAAAAAATTAGATCCGAAAATTATTTTATTTACTTATTTTATACTTTTCGCCATATGTTCTATTGTAACTTTCTTCGGCATGCTTGCTTCTGGCTATTTCAGAAGTTCGGAGTGGGCATCGATTACATATATGTTCGTTTTGAATTTAATAATTTTGACAATATTTATTGGCATCATGGAAAACAGGATTGGTAAAATTAAAAAAATGGGGAAATAAATTCTCATTTTTCCCCCAAGTTTTTTTATTTAAAAATAATAAGCTGTTCCAAAATTCAAATTTGAATAGCCATTAAGCTGAAAATAAGATCCATTGCTATCATTTTCGTATTTTGATATTAGATGTGAATATTTAAATTGTGTTCTTAAGCGCAGATTGGGCATAACAAAATACTCCAAACCAACACCGATAGAGGGCAGAATTCTGTTATATGATTTTTTTTCTTGTGCCGAAACTATTGTATTTAAATTATATTGAGGAAGTTTAATATTTACGCTTGCTTGGTTTCTCATTTCAATTTTACTAAAATTTATCCCAAAAATTAAATAGCCAACAAGATTTTCATTTAATTTTTTGTAAGGCTTGAAATCAAAACCGATTGTTTGAGTTTTTATTGTATAGTTGGTGTTGATTGGAAAAGAGTTTTTATTTTTACTCGAAATTAATTGACCATTTGTGTTAATTGCCAAACCGGTATTGTTGTTAATTTTACTTTCATTGGTTTGCATAAAAAAAGTTTCAATTTTATATTGATTATCGATGTCAATGCCCGCAAATATTGATGGCGTTAGCGACATCCTCTCATAAAAATCTTCTACTTTTGGTGAAAATTTTGTGCCGTCATCTAAGGTATCTGAGTTTGTTGCTGTTAAATTGAGATGTTGAAAGGAGGCATCAAGACCAATATAAAATTTCTCATCTTCAACATTTACAGCATTGGGTTTTTCAATTTTATTTTTTGTAATATTTTCTTTGACGAGATTATCTTTTGACTCCTTTGCCTTTGCAATATTGGTAAAAGCGAGTGAAAAAATAAAAGATGCGAGAATGATTTTGAGGAATTTATTCATAAAAAAAACTTATTTTAATTTTAATAATTAATTTATTAATAAATTTATAATAAGCTTATTTATGAAGCAATAAAATTTTTAATATTAATAATTTTATTGAGTGGTGATCAATAAAATATGATTTATTTATTCGGCAGATTTACCGCGTTTTTTTTCTGCAGTCGACATTTTAGCATCGCGCTCTTCATCTTTTACCGATTTTTTTGTTGATTTACTTACTCCAAGTTTGGTGCGAACTAAATCCTCAACTTCTGAGGCAATTTTTGGATTTTCTTTAAAATATGCCTTGGTATTTTCTTTGCCTTGTCCGATTTTAGCACCTTTAAAAGCATACCAAGAACCAGATTTTTCAAGGATTTCGAACTTAACTCCCAAATCAATGATTTCGCCAATTCTTGAAACGCCTTCGCCGTAAATTATTTCGAACTCCGCAGTTTTAAATGGTGGAGCTACTTTATTTTTTACGACTTTAACTTTGGTTTCATTGCCCAAAACTTCTTCTTGATCTTTGATGGCGTTGCCACGACGAATATCAAGACGCACTGAAGCGTAAAATTTTAAAGCATTTCCGCCCGTGGTAGTTTCGGGATTGCCGAACATAACGCCGATTTTCATACGAATTTGGTTGATGAAAATAACCGTTGAATTGCTTTTAGAAACGGTTGAGGTCAATTTACGCAAAGCTTTACTCATCAAACGCGCTTGTAAGCCCATTTGATTATCGGCCATACCAGCTTCAAGCTCAACTTGCGGAACTAAAGCCGCCACTGAATCGATAACGATTAAATCAACCGCCCCTGAACGCACCAAAGTGTCGGTAATTTCAAGTGCCGCTTCGCCATTATCAGGTTGCGAAATAATTAAATCATCAAGATTGATGTGTAAATTTTTAGCATAAGCGGGGTCGAAAGCGTGTTCAGCATCAACGAAAGCGCATGATAATCCTGCTTTTTGAGCTTCGGCAATCGCATGAAGTGTCAATGTGGTTTTACCAGAACTTTCAGGGCCGTAAATTTCGATTATTCTGCCACGAGGATAACCACCAACGCCGAGTGCGACGTCAAGAGCGAGTGATCCACTTGGAATAACTTCGATATCAAGTTGTGGGCGATCGCCATATTTCATTGCCGAGCCTTTACCGAATTGCTTATCAATTTGTGATAATGCCGATTCGAGGGCTTTTTTGCGGTCGATATTTGTCATAATTTCTCCTAAAAGTTAGTTTGTTTGTTGTGTTAAAATATTTATAATTATAAAAAATATTTTCCTATAAATTTTTTATTTTTTAATGTTTTTTAATATTAAGAGTTAAATATAAAAATTTTAAAGTAAAAATAAATTTTACAATATTTTCAATTAATTATTTACGATTATTTGTTTAAATATATTAAGAAAAATTATTTCTTTAATAAATTAAACATTGTTTCGCCAAGTAGCGAAGGGCTTTCAGCCACAACGATACCAGCCGATTTCATCGCCTCGATTTTATCTTCAGCTCCACCTTTTCCGCCAGAAATAATTGCACCAGCGTGACCCATTCTGCGTCCTGGGGGCGCCGTTCTGCCGGCGATAAATCCAACCATTGGTTTTTTGCGACCTTTTTTAGCTTCGAGACGCAAAAATTCCGCCGCTTCCTCTTCGTCAGTTCCGCCGATTTCGCCAATCATAATCATGGCTTGAGTTTCTTCATCAGATAAAAACATATCGAGACAATCGATAAAATTAGTGCCGTTAACCGGATCACCACCAATACCGATGCAAGTAGTTTGACCAAGTCCAACTCTAGTAGTTTGATGAACAGCCTCATAAGTTAAAGTGCCAGAACGTGATACGATTCCGATTCTACCACGTTTGTGAATATGTCCCGGCATGATACCAATTTTACACTCATCGGGCGTGATAACTCCAGGGCAGTTTGGTCCAATTAAGCGAGATTTTGAACCTTTCAAAGCCTTCTTAACTTTAACCATATCAAGCACAGGAATTCCTTCGGTGATGCAAATGATTAATTCGATTTCAGCATCGATGGCTTCGATGATAGCATCAGCCGCAAATGCTGGTGGAACATAAATTACCGAAGCGTTGCAATCAGTTTTTTTACGAGCATCAAAAACTGTGTCGAAAACTGGCAATTCAAGATGCTTAGTGCCACCTTTTCCGGGCGTAACTCCGCCAACCATTTTTGTTCCGTAAGCGATTGCTTGTTCGGAATGAAAAGTGCCTTGCGAACCCGTAAATCCTTGGCAAATGACTTTTGTATTTTTGTTGATTAGAACTGACATTTTTTATTTTATTAATTTAAGAAAATTTAAAATTTGTTAATCGTAATTTAGTTTTGCGAAGTATATTCTTTAACCGCTTTTACAATTTTTTCGGCGGCGTCGCCTAAATCATTGGCCGCAATAATTGCCAATCCCGATTTAGCAAGAATTTCTTTACCCAAATCGACATTGGTTCCTTCGAGACGAACAACTAAAGGAACACTCAAGCTCACTTCTTTGGCGGCTTCAATAATGCCGTTAGCGATAATATCGCAACGCATAATTCCACCAAAAATATTAACTAAAATTCCTTTAACATTAGCATCCGATAAAATAATTTTAAACGCTGCCGTAACTTTTTCACGAGTAGCGCCACCGCCAACATCGAGGAAGTTAGCCGGCGAAGAGCCATAAAGCTTAATGATGTCCATCGTTGCCATTGCCAAACCTGCACCATTAACCATGCAACCAATTTGACCGTCCATTTTGATGTAGCTTAATTCATATTTCGAAGCTTCAATTTCAAGTGCCTCTTCTTCGTCAAGATCGCGAAGTGATTTGATGTCATCATGACGATGTAAAGCATTATCGTCAAAATTAATTTTAGCATCAAGCGCAATAATATCGCCTTCAACCGTTTCAACTAAAGGATTGATTTCAATTTGCGAAGCATCTTTGGCAACAAAAGCTTCATAAAGTGAGAAAACTAATTTTGAAAATTTTTTCAAAATTTCGCCTTTTAAACCTAAGCCATAACCAAGTTTACGAGCGTGACAACCTTGAATTCCAGTAGCTGGATCGATGCTCACCGAAATAATTTTTTCTGGATGCTCAACCGCAACTTCTTCAATTTCGACGCCACCTTCAGTAGAAGCCATGAAAACTATAGTTTTAGTTTTGCGATCAACAACCGCTGAAAGGTAATATTCTTTTTTAATGTTTGAACCAGCTTCAACGTAAAGTCTTTTAACCTCTTTACCTTCTGGACCCGTTTGGTGAGTAATCAAAACTTTTCCAAGAATTTGCGAAGCTTTTTCTCTGACTTCTTCGATTGATTTAACAACCTTAACACCACCAGCTTTACCGCGACCGCCAGCGTGAATTTGAGCCTTAACCACAAAAACTTTATGTCCAGATGACTCTAATTGTTTCGCCGCCTCAACTGCTTCAGGGATTGAAAAAGCTGGATGACCTTCGGGAACCGCAACATTAAATTGTTTTAGCAATGCCTTTGCTTGATATTCGTGAATATTCATTTGATTTTGAATTTTAATTGGTAATAATTAAATTTAAGTTTACGCATTTTACAAATTGATTTTTAACTTGGCAATCAATTAATGAAAAATATCTTAATTACTCGTTCCAAAAATCGCTCGAAGAAACTAAAAGAAGCCCTTGAGACCTTTGGCTATCAGGTTTTTATTGAACCACTTTTTTCTATAAAAAAAACTTTGGTGGCGCTTGATTTTTTAAAACAAAATACGCCACAAATTTCTAATATTTTAATTTCCAGTGCCAACGCGATTTATGTTTTAAAAGAGTTAAATATTCCCAAAGAAACCACTATTTACGCAGTTGGATCAAGCACCGCCGAGAAAATAAAAAAACTTGGTTATAACAATATTTTTTATCCAAAAAAATCGTCGGGCTTAGAGCTTTATAAAGTTATAATTCAAAATATTAAACCGCAAACAATTCATTATTTTCACGGTGAAAAAATCAGCTTTGATTTTAAAAGAAAATTGCAAAAAAAAGGTTTTGAAATTATGAATTTTGAAGTCTACAAAACTTCTGAAATAAAGAATTTTTCAAAAAATTTGCGAGATTTTATTGTTAATAATAGATTTGATGAAATTTTAATTTTTTCGCAAAATTCACTGGAAATTTTTAATAAAATGTGTAAAAAATATAATCTTGTTGAATATTTTAATTATTCAAGCACAATATGTTTGAGCAAAAAAATTGCAAAAAATGCTCAAAAAATTGGATTCAAAAAAACTCAAATTTTTCAACAAAATCCTGTTCTAAATAAATTTTATGACACAAGATAACAAAAACATTTCCGAATCTACGGCTGTAAAGCCAAATTCGCATAAGAAAAGTAATCGAATTTTACTAAAAATTTTCCTTATTGTCGTTATAACATTTACTTGTTTAATGGTTTATAAAAATTTACAAATTAAAGAAGAAATTGTTATTAAAAAACCCGGTTTAATCAAGGGCGTCAATGAAAAAGAAGAATCGATCCTTGATATTTCAGATGAATATAAAAATGACCCCGAAAATGAAACTACGGTTCATGATTTAAATATCAGCGAAATCAAAGAAAAAGGCGCGGAATTTGTTTACCAACTTTTAATCAAAAACCAAGTTCAGATCGAAGACATCAACAATCAATTACGAAATTTTAAAGGCGATTTTGTTAAATTAAAAAGCCAAGAAAAGCTTAACAAATTAGTCATAAATTATGTTGAATTGCGTGAAAAATTATTTAACGGCGAAAATTGTAAAACCGAAATTGAAAGTTATGATTTATTATCAATGAGTGATGAATTTTTGCATAATAAATTTTTAATAATTAAGGAAAATTATGATTTTCTACTTACTCAAAAAAAATTAATGGAGTCTTTTAAATTAATTGCCGGGGAGATTGTAATTAATGAAAATTTCGATGAAAAACAAGCTAATGTTCTTGAAAAATTGCGATATAATTTTAAAAAATTAGTGGTGGTGCGTAAATTAAAAAATCTTGATCCAATGCAAGTTGAGGGCGTTGTTAATCAGGCAGAATTGGCGCTTTCTGAAAAAAATTATCAAGAAGCTCTTGATAAAATAATGTCTCTCGACAAATCATATTTTAAAATTGTCCAAAAATTTCTTGAGGATCTAAGTATTATGATTGAAACTCAAAATGCCGACAAGGAAATTATTAAATATTTAAAAAGTTTAACCTAGATTTAATATTATGTTGACAATATTTTGGTATATTTTTTTAGTTTTTATTTTAACCACACCTTTGGTGTGGATACTTGAAAACAATGGCTCTATTGTTATAAATTGGCTTGGTTATGAAATTCAAACCGATATTTTAACCGCACTTTTAATTTGTGCTTTTTCTCTGACTTCAGTTGCCTTAATTTCTTACATATTAACCAGATTATTAGCAATAAAATTTCCACAATTACTCAGATTACTTTTCAAAAAAAGCTATACCAAAAAACTTGAACAAATTATTTCAAATCATCATCGCGGTTTTGAAACTTTATCAAAATTATTATTGGCGCTTGAGGTCGAGGATTTCGAAGGTGCCAAAAAAATTCACAAAGATTTTTTAAAGCAAATTAAATATAAAAATTTAAACAATTTTTTTGGGGCAAAATTTGCGTTTGAAAAAGGAGATTTTAATACTTCGAAAGAATATTTTTCGCAATATAAAGATAATCAACACGCTAAAATTTTATTACTAAAATCAAAATTAAAAATTGCCATAAAAAATCAAGAAGATCAAAAGGCAATTGAAATTGCTAAAGAAATTTTGTCTTTAAAGAAAGATAGTTTAAAAACCGCACAAGAGCTCTTAAAGCTTTTCAAGAAAAATGGCAATTGGCAATCGGCAAAATCTTTAATTAAAGATTTTGGAGTGGATAAATTTGGCGATGAATTGCAAAAACGTGATCTTATAATTTTAAATACTTCACTCGCACAAGAAGCACTGAGAAATAAGAAATATCTTAGCGCCATCAAATATTCTAAAATGGCACTTTCTAATAATGAGCAATTTTTACCAGCCAATCAAATTTTAATAAAAGCTTGGATAAAACTTGGCTTCAAATTTAAAGCGATTTCGATTATTAAAAATTTATGGAAAGAAAATCCTCACATTATTTTGGCAGAACTTTATGGTGCAATTTACCGTAAAGCTTCTTTAAAAAATCGCATTCATGCGATAAAAAAATTAGCTATACTTAATTCTAACGTCACCGCAGGAAATATCGCCATTGCCCTTGTAGCATTCCGCGCCAGCTCTTTTCAAATTGCTAAAGAATTTTTAAATTTAGCAATTGTAAATGAAAAAACTCATAGCCTTTACAAGCTTTTGGCTTACACCGAGAAGCGCTTAGGTAATAATGACGAATTCTTTAAAAATATCGCAATTGCAAAAATGTTGCCAAAAGACAGCAACTATTCTTGTACAAATTGCGGACACAATTCTTCTAAATGGAGCGCTACCTGCGAGAAATGCTCTTCTTATGACTCAATTCAATGGAATAATTAATTATGAAAAATCTTGAACAAATTATTGAAAATGCTTTTGAAAAACGCACAGAAATAAATTTTCAAACTAGCGGAGAAATTCGCGATGCAGTCAATGAAATCATGAACAAACTTGATTCAGGAAATTTAAGAATTTGTCAAAAAATAAATAATTCTTGGCATGTCAATCAATGGCTAAAAAAAGCTATCTTATTATCATTTCGCTTGAACGATAATTACATCTCTGAGCTAGATAAATCAAGTGGCGACGCTGTTAAATTTTTTGATAAAATTGCTCTTAAATTTTCTAATTGGAGCGAAAATGATTTTCGTCAAGCTGGCTTTAGAGCATTGAATGGAGCGGTTGTACGTCATTCAGCTTTTATTGCTAAAAATGTGGTTTTAATGCCGTCTTTTGTTAATCTTGGAGCCTTCGTCGACGAAGGCACGATGATTGATACTTGGGCTACAGTTGGTTCTTGCGCTCAAATTGGAAAAAATTGTCATATTTCGGGCGGAGCCGGAATCGGAGGCGTTCTCGAACCACTTCAAGCCAATCCAGTTATCATTGAGGATAATTGTTTTATCGGCGCCCGTAGCGAAATTGCCGAAGGCGTTATTGTGGAAACTGGCTCAGTAATTTCAATGGGAGTTTATATCGGAAGCTCAACTAAAATTATTGATCGCGAAACTGGTGAAGTTTTTTATGGTCGAGTTCCCGCCTACTCGGTTGTTGTTCCCGGTAATGTTGCGACTTCGTCAAAAAGCGCTAAAAATTTATCACTTTATTGCGCAGTTATTGTTAAAAAAGTTGACGAAAAAACACGCTCCAAAACTTCTATCAACGAACTTTTACGCGATTAATGTCGTTTGGAAATTTCTTTACCATTTTAATTTTTGTGGTTATAAGTTTAGCCATTTTATTTTTTATCAAAACCCGCACCACTAGAGTAATAGCTCTAATTTCTTCACATTTAACCATCATTCTTCTTTTCAATATTTACTTAGAATATTTTATTAATTTTAAAGAAGTGGTTTTGGTAATCAGCATTTATTCAATGGTAATTTTATTTTTAATTTCAAATAACAAATCTTTTTTAATCGATTTAAGAGATGAAGAAAGTGCACCGACTAAAAAAAACTTGATAAAATTTCATGGACCAATCGGTATCACAATTCTTGGCACCACGATTTGTATTTTATTAATTGCGATTAGCATGCCCGAAATTAGTTCAATAATCCAACAAAAGAAAATTGATCGCAAAAATGAATTAACCGTCAACCCTTTAATATTGCCGTCTCATCCTGCCCATATCGCAGTTAAGAAATTTTATTTAGGCAAAAAATTTAATGATAATAATTCTGATAATGTTGCAATTGCATTAGAAAAAAACGAAAGAAAGCGTGCCAAGCTTAAAGATAAACTTTTGGATAATGTTATTTTAAAAAGAACATCGGATATTATTTTGATTATTGTTGCCTCGCTAACCGCTTTATTGATTCTTTCTAATAAAAAAACTAACCAAAATTTATCGTGAATATTTATCAATTTTTTCGTCCATTAATTTTTAAAATCGAACCTGAAAAAGCTCATAATTTAGCTTTAAATTATTTAAAATTTTTTCCAAAATTTTCTGGGCTTTTGGCAACCTCAAAAAATTATGAAAATTTAAATAATTCTTTATGGAATTTAAATTTTTCGAATCCCGTTGGAATGTCGGCTGGATTTGATAAAAATGCCGAAATTATTAATTCACTTTTTAATTTTGGTTTTGGATTTGTGGAAGCTGGAACTACAACGCCGATTGCCCAAGCTGGTAATGAACAGCCAAGAATTTTTCGTTTAATTGAAGACAATGCCATAATTAATCGTCTCGGTTTTAATAATTTAGGAGCTAATTATTTTTACGAAAATCTCTCAAAAATCAATAAAGATTCTGCAAAAATAATTGGAGTTAATATCGGCAAAAATAAAGATACTGTCGACGCCTCTTCCGATTACATCTTACTTCTCGAAAAATTTTATAATCACGCCGATTACATTACTATCAATATTTCATCGCCTAACACTAAAAATTTACGCGATTTACAAAATGAAAATTTACTCAATGATTTTTTGCAAAAAATTTCTCAATGTAAAAATAATTTACAAAAAGTTTCGAGTAAAAATACTCCGATTTTGCTAAAAATCGCTCCCGATCTTGAATTCGAGCAACAAAAAAATATCGCTAAAATCGTTATCGATAATAACATTGATGGAATCATAATTAGCAATACTACAATCGCGCGTGATTTAAATTTAAAAAGCCTCAAATCGACTGAAATTGGTGGCTTGAGTGGCAAACCTCTTTTTGAAAAATCTAATGAGATTTTGCGAAATTTTTATCGTTTAACCGAAGGCAAAATTCCATTAATTGGGGTTGGTGGAATCTCGTCTGCACAAGATGCTTACGCTAAAATTAAAAACGGCGCTTCTTTAATTCAAATTTACTCGGCATTTATTTATCAAGGATTTTCATTGGTTGAAAAAATCAAAAAACAATTAAGTGAAAATTTAAAAAAAGATGGCTTTAAAAACATCTCCGAAGCAATTGGTTCTAGCGTTAAATAATAATGTCTGGACATGTAAACTTTATTTAGGTAAGATTAAAAAAAATTATTTTTTTTCATAAATAAATTAATTCACAAAGCACAAAATATATGCCAAATTTAGATAAATTCCGTGATTTAGGTCTTTCGGAAATCATGCTCGAATCACTTCGTAAAAAAGGCTTTGAAGAACCAACCGCCATTCAAGCACAAACCATTCCATTTTTATTAAAAAACACCAAAGATTTAATTGGTAAAGCTCAAACTGGAACCGGGAAAACGGCAGCTTTCGGCATTCCAATTATTGAAAATATTGTTTCGCAATCTAAAAAAGTTCAAGCTTTAATTTTAGTACCAACTCGTGAGCTTGCAATTCAAGTTACAGAAGAGCTCAGCTCTTTTGCTGAAAATCAAAAAACTGGAATTGTTGCGGTTTATGGTGGTCAACCTATTGAGCGTCAAATTTCACGCTTGCAACGTGGCGTTGACATTGTCGTTGGAACTCCAGGTCGCATTCTTGATCACTTAGAGCGCAAAACTCTCGATATTTCCAAAGTCTCTTTCGTAGTGCTTGATGAAGCCGATGAGATGTTGAATATGGGCTTTGTTGAAGATATCGAAACTATTTTAAAATCGTCGCCAAAAACGCGTCGAACAGTTTTATTTTCAGCAACTATGCCAAGCCACATCGAACGTTTGGCGAAGCAATATATGAATGAATATGAAATCATTTCGGTGATGAGCGATCAAATCAGTCGCGACAATATTCAACAAATGTATTTTGAAGTTTCTCAATCCGATAAATTTGAAGCTTTATTTCGTATCATCGATGTTGAAGATAGTTTTTATGGCATGGTTTTTTGTCGCACCAAAATTGATGCCGATGAAATTGCCCACAAACTTGCTAATCGCGGTTGCAGATCTGAAGCCATTCACGGTGATTTATCGCAAGGACAAAGAGAAAAAGTTTTGCAAAAATTTCGTAGCAAACAAATTACCACTTTGGTGGCAACCGATGTCGCCGCTCGTGGCATTGACGTCGATAATTTAACGCATGTTATCAATTATTCTCTTCCGCAAGATCCAGAAAGTTACGTTCACCGTATCGGACGCACGGGTCGGGCAGGCAAAACAGGAATCGCCATTACTTTAATTACACCTTCGGAATATCGCAAACTTACTTCAATTCAAAGAATTGCTAACGCTAAAATTACTAAGCAAAAAGTTCCAAATGTTGCCGATGTAATTGAAAGCAAAAAACAACGAATTAAAATTGCAATTTCTGACATAATTAAAGCAGGAGGTTCAAAAGATTTAGACGTAATTGCTGAAGAAATTTTGAAAGAAAATCCCGATGCTAAAACCGCTCTATCGGCTCTTTTAAAAGTTGCCTTTAAAGACGAGTTAAGTGAAAAAAGTTATAATGAAA
>JBIIFQ010000141.1:0-3633 GCA_044237235.1 Rickettsiales bacterium | reverse complement strand
GTAAAATAATGTTTTTTAGCCTTCTTGACAAAATATTAGATTGTTTTTATAATCTTAGAAACAATCTTTTATTTGGAATAAAGCGTTTAAATTTCGTTAAAATTTGATGGCTTTAAATCTTTTTAATTTATTGTTTATTAAAGCAAATTTCTTATATTCGCTTTGAATTTATTTTATGGCAGACGTAGCTCAGTTGGTTAGAGCACCAGGTTGTGGTTCTGGGGGTCGCGGGTTCGAAACCCGTCGTTTGCCCCACTTATTTTTTAAAATCATTTTCCTTATTCATGGATTTAGTTATTCTTGCAATTATTACCGCTTACATTTTTTATCGGCTTAGTAAAAATCTCGGAAAAATTGACGAGGAGGAAAAGCACGAAATTCATAAAAAATTACTCGAAAGAAAGAAGCAAATTGAAGAAATCCTCAATCGAGTTCAACAAAATTCACCCGCACGCAATCAAGAAGAAAAAATCATTGGGGCAAGTTCAACTACGCAAAAAGAATTTGCCGATTTAAATCAGGCAACTCAAGAAAATTTAACCAAAATATTTGAAGTTTGTAATATCAGTTACGAATTTTTTATTAATGGTGCTAAAATGGCGTTTGAAATGATCATAAACGCTTTTTCCAAAGATGATGTTGAGACTTTAAAAATTCTACTTTCCGAAAAAATTTTCCAAGGTTTTAATTCTGCAATTGAAGACCGCAAAACCAAAGAGAGCAAGCTTACAACCAATTTAATTTCGATTGATAAAGTCGAAATTTTATCGGCAATGTTAATTGAAAATCAAGCTTCGATTGTGGTTAAAATAATTTCCAAGCAAATTAATTATATTTCCGATAAAGAACAAAAAATTATCGAAGGAAAAAAAGATGAAATTTCTGAAATAATCGATGTTTGGACTTTTAAAAAAGATGTTAAATCTCCTAATCCAAATTGGTTAGTTTCGGCAACTTCAAGTTAATTAAAATCATATTTAATTTATGACCTCATCAATTGAAAAATCGCTTTTAAAAGTTGGTAATAAGAGTTATCAATACTTCTCATTACCTAACATAGCTAAAGAATTTAACATAAACATTAATAACTTACCTTTTAGTTTAAGAATTCTCTTAGAAAATTTAGTTCGCACTTATCCTGACAAAAAAATATTAAAAGAGCATGTTTTGGCGATCGTTGAATCGGTTAAAGATTCATCGAAAAGAATTGAAATTGCATTTTCACCGGCGCGAGTTTTGATGCAAGATTTTACCGGAGTTCCTGCCGTTGTTGATTTGGCAACTATGCGCGATGCGGTGAAAAAAATGAATGGTGATCCAAAAAAAATCAATCCACTCGTTCCCGTTGATCTAGTAATTGATCACTCGGTTCAAGTTGATTTTTATGGCGACAAAAATGCTTTTGAAAAAAACGTCGATATTGAATATGAAAGAAATAAAGAGCGTTATGAATTTTTAAAATGGGCACAAAAATCTTTTAATAATTTTCGCGTTGTTCCGCCGGGAACGGGCATTTGCCATCAAGTTAATCTTGAAAATTTGGCAAAAGTTGTGTGGACAAAAAATGAAGATAATCACGAAGTTGCTTATTTCGATACCGTAGTTGGAACTGATAGCCACACCACGATGATTAACGGTTTGGCGGTTTTAGGTTGGGGCGTTGGTGGCATTGAAGCCGAGGCGGCGATGTTGGGTCAAGCAGTTTCCATGTTAATTCCTGAAGTTATCGGTTTTAAATTATTCGGCAATTTACGCGAAGGCATTACTGCCACCGATTTGGTTTTAACTATTACGCAAATTTTACGCAAAAAAAATGTAGTGGGAAAATTCGTTGAATTTTTTGGCGAAGGCGTGTCGAATTTATCGTTGGCGGATCGTGCTACAATAGCTAATATGGCGCCAGAATATGGGGCAACTTGCGGAATTTTTCCAATCGACAAAACCGCTCTCGATTATTTATATTTAACCGGACGCAGTCAAGAAAATATTGATTTAGTCGAGCATTATGCCAAGGCTCAAGGCGTTTTCGTCGATTCTTCGCAACAAGAATTACAATTTAGTGAAATTCTTGAACTCGATTTATCCAAAGTAGTGCCAAGCCTTGCTGGTCCTAAGCGTCCACAAGATAAAGTTGTATTAGAAAAAGTGGCAGAATCTTTTGAAATTTTACAAAAAGAATTAAATATTTCCACTCATGAAGCGGTAAAAATTCCTGAATTAAAAACCGAAATAATTGATGGCGATATTGTGATTGGAGCCATAACTTCATGCACTAACACATCAAATCCATCGGTTTTAATTGGGGCGGGATTGCTCGCCAAAAAAGCCGTTGAACTTGGTTTAAAAATTAATTCACGCGTTAAAACTTCATTGGCTCCGGGGTCGCAAGTCGTTTCCGAATATTTGAATAATTCGGGATTGCAAAAATATCTCGATGAGCTCGGATTTAATGTGATTGGATATGGTTGCACCACTTGCATCGGCAATTCGGGTCCGCTTCATGATAAAATTGAAGAAGCGATTAAAAATAATAATTTAGTGGTTGCTTCGGTTTTGTCAGGAAACCGCAATTTCGAAGGGCGTATTCACTCTTTGGTGAAAGCAAATTATTTGGCGTCGCCGGCTTTGGTTATCGCTTATTGCTTAGCGGGAACGGTTAAAATTAATCTCGATCACGATCCAATCGGCGTTGATAAAAATGGCAATAAAATTTATTTAAAAGATATTTGGCCATTAAAATCAGAAATTGATGCGGTAATTAATCAGCACGTCAATCGTGCAATTTTTTCCGTCAAATATGCCAATCTTTTTGAGGGCGATAAAATCTGGCAAAAAATTCAAGTCGAAAAATCTGACACTTACAAATGGGATTTAAACAGCACCTATATTCGCTTGCCGAATTATTTCGATAATCTTCAAAATGACTACGCTAAAGAAATTAAAAATGCTAAAATTTTGGCAATTTTTGGCGATTCAATCACGACAGATCACATTTCTCCGGCGGGAAATATCGCCAGCAATTCTCCGGCGGGTTTATATTTAAGTGAAAAAGGAGTGGCAAAAAAAGATTATAATTCTTACGGCGCAAGACGTGGTAATCACGAAGCCATGATTCGAGGCACTTTTGCCAATGTCCGCATTAAAAATGAAATGCTCGGCGGTGCTAAAGAAGGCGGTTTCACCAAAGATATTAACGGCGAAATAGTTTCAATTTATGATTCGGCAATGTCTTACCAAAATAAAAATTCTTTAGTAATTTTTGCCGGCAAAGAATATGGCACGGGATCTTCTCGTGATTGGGCGGCGAAAGGTACATTTTTACTCGGAGTCAAGGCTGTTATTGCCGAAAGTTTCGAGAGAATTCACCGTTCCAACCTAATTGGCATGGGCGTTTTACCATTAATTTTTAAAGAAAATCAAAATCGCAAAACTTTAAATTTAAATGGTGATGAAGTAGTTGAAGTTTTAGGAATAGATTCTAATATAAAACCAAGACAAGATTTAAAATGCATTATTCACAAAAAAGATGGCTCTAAAATCGAGTTTAATTTAATTTGTGGACTTGATACTGGCAATGAAGTTGAATATTTCAAATGTGGCGGTATTTTACAATTCGTTATTAACCAAATTATA
>JBIIFQ010000202.1:0-2692 GCA_044237235.1 Rickettsiales bacterium | reverse complement strand
TCTTGTGCTAGACTCGCTTCAGTCGAGATTCCAAGCTTTCCCGATAATGAAAAAACTTTCGATGAATTTTTAGAAAGAATTAAAAAAACTATAAATTTTTTAAAAACTTTTAAAGCCGAACATTTCGCTTCAAGTGCCGAAAAGAAAATTTCTTACAGCGCTCACGGTATGGATTTTAATTTTATTGGTCGCGATTATTTGTTAAATTTCGCTTTGCCAAATTTTTATTTCCATTTCGTTACCGCTTATTCTATCCTTAGAAACCAAGGCGTCGAGCTTGGTAAAGCTGATTTCATCGGTAAAATATAAATCAAATCCAATGCTAAAAAAACTTTCACCACAAGAACATAGAATTCTAATTGAGAAAGGCACCGAAGCGCCTTTCTCAGGAATTTATTGCGACCATTCCTCCGCAGGAATTTATGTTTGCAAACAATGCGAAGCACCGTTATTTTCTAGCGACAACAAATTTCATTCTCATTGCGGTTGGCCAAGTTTTGATGATGAAATTAATCAATCAGTTCAAAAAATTTTAGATGAAGATGGCGAGAGGACGGAAATCCTTTGCGTCAATTGTGGCGGTCATCTAGGTCATATTTTTTATGGCGAAAACTTCACCAAAAAAAACCAAAGATATTGCGTTAATTCCTTGAGTTTGGATTTTTTGGGTGATAAAAAAGGTTAGTGATTTACCAAATCTAAAAATCAAATTAAAAGAATTTTTTAATAATCTATAAATCCTTGGGGTTGTATATCTTTTTTAATGGCTTGCAATTCTAAATTTTATAAAAGCACTCGTAAAGCTTACGGGCTTATCACCCCCCCCTTGAGGGCTTACACCCCTACATTTTACGAATATACTCGTAAAGCTTACGGGTTGTAGCTCCCCCCTTGAGGGGGAGCGGGCTAAAATGTTTTAACGGTAGTTAAAACTTTTAGCCGTGGGGGGTCAAAAACTAACAGCGACAACAGTTTCAAGATTATCAAAAAAACTAAAACAAAAAAATTCTAAAAAAGACGATTTCTTGATTTTAAATTGAATCCACAAATTTATAAATTTTTTAAACAAAAATCGGTGATTTTTTAGATTAATTTTTTACAAAAAATCGGAATATTTTTTAGTTTAAAAGTAAAATCAAGAAATCGCCTTTTTTAAAAAAATATTTTTTGGAAGTTTTTATTTTGGTTCTAGATCGTTGATTATCAAAGTTTTTTTGACCCCCCACGGCTCCGCGAATTTAACTACCGTTAAATTATCGGAGCCTGCTCCCCCTCAAGGGGGGAGCTAAAGCCCGTAGTTTTGACGAGTTTTTTTTCTAAATGTAGTTTTGTAAGCCCAGCAAGCGGGGAGAGGAGATTGGATCGATTATTTATTAGTCAAAATTAAAAGTAACTTGGTACCTTTTTCTTTAATCTTTAAAATTATTAAAATTATCATCATTTTTAAGTGTTTTTTTCTTTTCACTTTTAAGTTTTCTTTCAATCTTTTTAACATCTTCTTCTGGCGGTAAATTTTCGGGGGTTATGCCACGAGAAATAAGAGTATTTCGCACTGTTTTATTGTTGGTAATATGCTCTTTAGAAATGGTATTTTCACTTTTCATTTTATACTCTCTTGAGTTGAAAATAGTAATCTCAGTCGCAAAATCTTTAGCTTTTAAAAGAATTGTTGGCATGAAATCAGCCAGAGCTTTATTTTCTTTAACTCGCCATTTCTTCTTCATTTGTGCCGTGGTTTTACTAAATAAAGCCTGATCACCTTTACTTCTAATTAATGCAAAATTTTTATCACTTCCGGTTTGCTCAAATATAACTTTTGAAAGTTCTTTTTCTGTTTCGGCAAGTTTATTTCTCGCTTGCACTCTTTCAGATTCTAAAATTTTTTGTTCAATTAATTCAGCTCTTCTAGTTTGTAGGGCAAAATAACTTTGGGCGAAGGCAATTTCTTGTTTTCTGGGGTCGCCATTTTGCGCAATTAAATAGCAGGCATAGCGAGTTAACATTATATCAGATAGCTCGCGAGTCGCGGTATTAGGGAGCTCGATCATTTTCCCGGCGTCGGCAAAATGATGCGGAACCTGTTGTTTGTTGACTTGGCAAGATATTTTTGCTTTATCGATTACCGCAATAAAATTGCTCCACTTTTCATATCCAAGCAGTATTTGCAAGTCTCGAGCTAGCCAAAACTCAATTCCTTCTTTAGTTTTATAAGCTGATTTTTCAAAATTTTTTGTCAATGAGTGAATGATTTCTTTTTTCATGTTTGGGTTTAGTTAAGTGGTTAATAATTTTATAAAATATCTTTTGGTAAAAAGAAGAATTTATAATGGTTAATTTAAATTTTAGATGATGTAATTTTAAAATAAAAACTCTTAATGTAAATTCGAAATATACATCTTAGAAAACGGGAATTAATTCCCAAAAAACAGCCTGAGAGATGGAGGAAAATAGCGAAGCTAATCCCAGTCGCGAATCTTTTTTGAAAAAAAAGATGAAGCGTTTTCACAAAAAACAAAAACTCAAAACCCAAATCTTATCGCGGATACGGCGATTCATTCGCCGTGGAGCGATTCAACTAAAAGCTAAATTTGCGTTAGGTTATTTGCGTTAAAAAAATAGCCTAAACGGCTATTTTTAGCAAATAACGGGACAAGGAGCGAAGGCGACGCGGTCCCAGGCGCGAGTCGTCTTC
>JBIIFQ010000140.1:0-3652 GCA_044237235.1 Rickettsiales bacterium | reverse complement strand
CATTAGTTGGGTTATTTTTGGTTATTTTTTATTTATTAAATTTAAATATTTACTTAAAAAGTGACTTAACAATCAGCGAAGGAAGACCAATAATTGCAACAACGGTTGATGTCGCCAAAGCAATAACAACGGGGTTTGAAAGTCTATTTTGTGGTTCATTAATATGAATAAAATAATCTAAAGTAAAAATTCCAAAAAGCCAAAGTAAAAATCCAATTAAAATCCCAGCCGACCACATTAAGATGAGTGGTTTATATTTTTTTTCAAACTCAAAATCATGTTTGGCTCGATCAAAATCATGTTCGGCTTTTTTATAATTTAATTGTTCTAACTCTTGATTGAAATTTTGTTGCCCTTGGTTCAAAGGGCTTTTTGTCATCATCTTTTGCTCGGAGAAATTAATTTTTTTTAACGTTTTATTCTCGGCAAAATCAATATTTTTTTCTTCAATAGTTTTTAAGTTTTTTTGCGGATCATAATATTGATCTAAGATTTGCGATAGCTGTTCTGTAAGGCTCATGATGCTTGCTCATTTTTATTTTTTTCGCGCTCAATAAATTTTTCTATCGCTTCAATCGAGCGTTTTTTAATTAATTCATCATCAAGTTGTGCATTTTTGCCATTGCCAAAATAGGCTTGGTGCCAAGGGCTTCCATCTTCGTGAGTAATTTTACTCAAAGAAATTCCGTCGAATTTTTTATAATTTATCCACACCGCATCCAAAACTCTAATCACCTTAACATCTTCGTCGTCAACATGCGGAATGTTTGTTGCCTTGGATGTCACCGAATCTTCTTGATAAATCGCGCAACGAAAATCTTTATCGAGATTATTTTTATCATTAAATGGAAAAGCACGAATTTCATGATAAAGTGAAGCGATTACGGGTCCGTAATTCCACGCCAAAATTGGCTCATTAAAAAGTTTTGAATCATTGATCGCTAAATTCCAACCATAAGCGATATAAACCAATTTTAGAAGCTTCATCGGATCAAGATTTACGCCATCTTGTTGTGATTTAACGATAAAAAAATTGGCGATGTGAGCTGGAGTATAATTAATATTTTTGCTCGGAATTTTATTTTCTAAATTGTGCATAATTAGTTAATTTTTCGGTGTTAATTCGGTATAAAAAATTAAAATATTTTTGTAATCTTTTCGTAGAATTTTATAAAATATTTATTTAAATATCAACCGTCAAAATTTCTTAAAAATAACAAAAAATATTTTATAATTTATAAATTTAAAACCCGAAAGAAATTACGCAAGCAATCGCTAAAATCAAGCTTAGATAAAGGATTCTTACAAAATTTTTATTTTCTAACGAGAAAACATTTTTAGTATCTTCATCATTTTGTTTTGCACTAAAATTTTGACTTTCTTGATTTTTATCAATATCGGCAAATTCGCCTTCAATAATTTTTTCTTTATTATTTGATTGAGAATTATTATTTTTAGCACGATAATTTTTACGCAAAATGCGATTTATTATTCTTTTTATAAAAAATTGCCAAATCGCATAAAGCAAAATTGGCGTAAGTGCTGGCCAGATTTTGAGTAAAATTTTCATTAACATATTAATTAAAAATTATGATTTTTTTTCCCGCAATTGATTTAAAAGACGGCAAATGTGTCCGTTTATTCAAAGGCGATATGAACCAAGCCACTATATTCAATAACAATCCTTCAAGTCAAGCATTAGAATTTGAAAAATTGGGTTTTGAATTTTTACATTTGGTCGATTTAGATGGCGCCATCGCCGGCAAAATTATCAATAAATCCGCCATCATCGAAATTCTTAAAAATATAAAAATACCAACGCAACTTGGTGGCGGAATTCGCAGTTTGCAAGATATTGAAGAAGCTTTAGCATTAGGCGTCCACCGCGTAATTCTTGGCACCATCGCCCTTACCAATCCTAAATTAGTTATCGAGGCTTGTAAAAAATTTCCAGGAAAAATTGTAATTGGCATTGATGCCAAAAACGGCCTTGTAGCAACTCAAGGCTGGGTTGAAGATTCAAAAATTTCGGCAATCGAACTCGGCAAAAGACTCGAATATTGCGGAGCCAGCGCCATAATTTACACCGATATTTCTCGCGACGGAACGCTTACCGGCTTTGATTTTGAAGGCACTAAGCAACTCGCACAAAATCTTTTAATTCCGATTATCGCTTCGGGCGGAGTCGCTTCCGATGATGATGTGGCTAGGGTTCGTCAATTAAAGAAAGATGGCGTTGTCGGCGCCATCGTCGGTCGCGCCCTTTACGAAAAAAAAATTTCTATTGAAAAATTAGTTTATATCAATAAAAACTAACTATTTTTATCAAATCTGTAAATAAAATATTTTTAGATGAAAACAATAAAATTTTTGAGCATATAAAGCTATGTCAGCAATTGAAGAATCATCTAAAAATACAGCTATAGATCCACTTGATGTTTTAGTAAGACATATAGAAGAAAAAGGATTCAGATCCAATTTTATAAAAAATTATCAAGAAAAAGGGTCAAAAAGTCGAGCTGATCTAATAAATGATCCAGGTTATTTAAAGCATGTTATTGACACTTATAAAGAAGTTTTTACCGCTAATTGGAACAAAGAAAGAGAGGAGTCGCAGAATTCGAATGGAGGCCAAGGAACTCCCAATGAAAAAATACAAGCATTAGCTCCAATTCTTGACATTACAATAGAGGGTAAAAATTCAGAAGAACTTCGTCGAATAATGATAGAATTGGTGGAAAATATCGACTATACTTATGCAGTTCATAACATAAGCCTTGCTAAGGTTATTGAAGGAAACCTTCCATCTATAAAAAAACCAGGCGCCTATTTTTTACTTTCTCCACTTGTAGCTTCAGAATTTGTCACTCGCCTAACAATGTTGACCACTACAACATTAGCCAAGGGCTTGCTTTCTTCAGCAAAAACAACGTTTAAAATATTATATGATAATGATTTTGAAGTTTTTAAAGAAACCAAAGAAAAACTTGATAAATTTCAAAACGCACTTACGAAAAAAACATTTTATTTTCCATCCGTTTTTGACTCGGGGAATTTTTTACCTGCGGATGAACCTTTAACACCAAAGTCCCTCGCCAAAAGCGCATTTGGCGCCACTAAATCCATATTAGGATTGGCAATAAAATCTCCATTTGCTTTGGCTGAAATTGGAACGCGCACCGCCTTGTCATCCATTGGAATTGCTTTAACTTCGGTTATTACGGTGGCGGACAAAATAGCGGATATCGGAAAAAAACCGGACGAAAATAGTAAGAATATTTTAAAAAAGGCTCTAAAGAAAATTGGTGAAACTCAGCGGGAAATTTTGATACCAAAATTATATTACTCTCGAGAAATTCCTCGTGCAATTGCTGATTTTTCTTATGGTGTTTATGATAGCCCCATTAATTCCAGCTTAAACGCAGTTAAAGCTTTGACCGGAACCATTTTAGTCACCCCAGAGCTTGGCATTCGCAGTGTCGGATTTTTAGCTACAACTTTACTAAAACCCGTGGCGAAAACTTTTGATTATTTATCCGGAAATAAATCTAAGGAAATACTCAAAGATTTTGAAGATAAAATTTTGGCACCAAAGTCATATAATCCTTTTTTTGCAAGCAATTCACCAAGAAAAATTAAACAACCAGATCCT
>JBIIFQ010000139.1:0-3668 GCA_044237235.1 Rickettsiales bacterium | reverse complement strand
TTTTAATGAATACCGCAATTGCCAAAGCTAAAAATCCAATTTTAATGGCTCGAGCCATGAAATTAGCGGTTGAAGCGGGTAGGTTGGCTTTTTTGGCGGGAAGAATGGAGAAGAAAAATTTTGCTTCGCCTTCATCGCCAATTAATGGAAAAATTACTTAATTTATGACTCACAAATTTCACTCTTCAATCCTTCGCGCCTATGATATCAGGGGCATTTATAATCAAACACTTTTTGACAATGACGCTTATTTTGTCGGACGTTGTTTCGCCAAAATTTTGCAAAAAAATAATAAAAATAAAATGGCGGTGGGGTGCGATGGACGCTACAGCTCTCCAATTCTTAAAGAGCGCTTGATTCAAGGTTTGTATGAAAGTGGCATTGAGGTCATCGATATTGGTTTAGGACCAACGCCGATGCTTTATTTTTCGGTTTATGAATTAAATCTTGATGCCGGAATTATGGTTACGGGGTCGCATAACCCCAAGGACCATAATGGTTTTAAAATGATGATAAAAAATCAAAATTTTCATGGCGCCGATATTTTAGGTTTGGCGAAAATTCTTGAAAGTCAAGATTTTGTAAACGCCGAAGGATCGGTTGTGGAATTTGATATTCGTGAAAAATATTTAAATCGCTTACTTGCCGATTGTGAGTTGATGCAAAGCGATAGTGGCTTGCTCAATGAAGTCGAAAATTTTGAAGGATTAAAAAAATTAAAAATCGTTTGGGACGCTGGCAATGGCTCGGCGGGAGAAATTATGACCAAACTTTCGCAAAGAATTTATGGCGAACATATTTTGCTTTTTAACGAAATCGATGGCGATTTTCCCAATCATCATCCCGATCCAACCGATGCCAAAAATTTACAAGATTTAATCGCGGTGGTGAAGTCAGAAAAATGCGATTTTGGTATCGCATTTGATGGCGATGGCGATAGAATTGGCGTAGTTGACGGCGAGGGCGAAATAATTTGGGGCGACCAATTATTAATTTTTTTCGCACGTGAAATTTTAGCAAAAAAACGTGGTGCCACAATTATTGCTGATGTCAAAGCCAGCGGTTCTTTATTCACTGAAATTACTAAAGCTGGAGGTAATGCGGTGATGTGGAAAACGGGGCATTCTTTAATTAAAGCCAAAATGAAAGAATTAAGCGCGAGCCTTGCTGGCGAGATGTCGGGGCATATTTTCTTTGCCGATAAATATTATGGTTTTGACGATGCGCTTTATGCTTCGATTCGTCTAATTAATATTTTGGCGAACTCTTCAAAAACTTTATCGCAAATGCGTCAAGAATTGCCAAAAACTTTTTCCACCGCTGAAATCAGAATTGAAACTTCCGAAGAAAAAAAGTTCGCAATTGTTGAGGATTTAAAAAAATTATTGCACAAAAATAACGAAAAATTTGTTGATATTGATGGCATTCGAGCTGAAAGTTCTCAAGGCTGGTGGCTGATTCGCGCTTCGAATACGCAACCAGTTTTAGTGGCGCGATGCGAAGCCGATTCGCCGGAAAATCTTGAGAAAATGAAAAATAATTTACGCGAAAAGCTGGATTTTTGTAAAATCAAAATTCCGCATGAATTGCAATAAAAATGGCATGAAAATTATTGGTTTAAGCGGTGGAATCGCTTCTGGTAAAAATACGGTAGCAGAAATATTTCAGCAATTGGGAATTGCGGTTTTTGATGCTGATGCTGTAGTTCATAAGCTCTATTCGCAAGATCAAAAAATTATTGAATTAGTTGCTAAAAATTTCCCCGAAACTTTCGATGGCAAAATTATTAATCGCCAAATTTTAAGTGCATTAATTTCAAAAAATCCTAATCAAATTCATGTTTTAGAAAAAATTATTCACCCTGAAATTCGTCAAATTTACCAAAATTTTTTAGAAAATAATTTACAAAAAAAAGCAAATTTTGTGGTGATAAATATTCCACTTTTACTTGAGTCAAATCAATATAAAACTGACAAAATTATTGCGATTATTGCCGATGAAAAATTGCGTCAAGACCGCTATATTCAACGAGTCATTCCCGATTTAAAAAATGCTAATCATGATTTAATCAATGAATTAAAAAATAAATTTTTAATGTTGAAAAATAAACAAATTAGCGACGCTGAGAGAATTAAAAACGCCGATTTTGTTATTCAAAATGATGGGAATTTAGCCGATTTAAAACAAAAAACTTTAGATATTTATCGAAAAATGATAAATAATCTTAATTAAATTTTAGGCAAAATTATCCGTGAGATCTCGCTCGAGAAGTTACTTGTCGATCTGCTTGAGAAACAAAGGTTGATGGTTGTTCGCTAATGGCATTTCTTCCTTCCTTTGTTTCCGACAATTCTTCTTTTGTAAGCCCCGTTTTTTCAAAAAAATCTTTAAGTTTTTCATTAATTGTTTCGATGTTTTTTTCAGTTAAGGCTTGTACCCTTTTTTGTGCTTCTGTATTTTGTGCGAGGTTTTCATGATCAGGTAATTCGTCTGAAAAGTCCAATCTTCCTGATCTTGTTTTGGACGCAAATTTTTCTATTTTTCCATTTGATTTTTTTAAATTATCTTCTTGTCCTTCAAGATTAGATAGCATTTTTAACCCCAAATCTATAACTAAATCTTCCATTATTTTATGATTATCTATTAGAACATCTGACTTTGTGAAGGATTCTTTTTTATCGATTAATAATCTAACCAATGATCCATGTTTTATTTTCTTTTCATCAATATCATATTCTGCTAAGTAATCTATTAAACTAGATCTTGCTTCAGGATTCGTTGTTAAAATTTCATAAAAATTATTTTCTTTTTTAGGGCTTCGCACGCAATCAAATGAAGCTGATCTATTGATTGAAGCTATTGCTGATTTTGATGGTGTAAGATCTGTAGATTCAATTAAATTTAGCGCTGATAATCGCGATTGTTGAGTAGATTGTGCAGAATCTATAATTGATTGTATTATTATTCTAATTTCATCAATTTTTGTTATTCCCACAGCATGTTCATGGGTCTCGGTATTTGATTCCACTGGAGCACTTGCTATAGTTGAGGTTGTATTGACAGCTTTAAGTTCTTGCAAAAGCAGTTCAACCTCAACCTCAACCTCAACTACATCTTTAGTTATTTTAGTAAATTTTTTTCTTAACATTCTATCTTCAGCTTCCTTCTTAGCTTTCTCTGCTTCCTTCTTAGCTTTATCTTCAGCTTCTCGTTTAACTCTCTCCTCTGCTTCTAGTTTAACTCTCTCCTCTGCTTCTCGTTTAACTCTCTCCTCTGCTTCTCGTTTAACTTTCTCCTCTACTTCTCGTTTAGCTTTCTCTTCAGCTTCTCGTTTAGCTTTCTCTTCAGCTTCCTTATTAGCTTTATCTTCAGCTTCTCGTTTAACTCTCTCCTCTGCTTCTCGTTTAGCTTTCTCCTCTACTTCTCGTTTAGCTTTATCTTCGGCTTCCTTTTGAGTTTTCGCTTCTGTTTCTATTTTTATTATAGATCCGCTTTTTTGTGCTCTGAATTGTTGGTTTTTATGATTGATAAAAGTTATTTTACTACTATCGCTCGCAGTAGCCTCCGCTGTCTTATCTTCAAATTTAAATGATAAACTTAACTCATTTTGCGGTGATATATTATAAGAAACTTTAACATTTGAACTTGATATTTTGCTAATTTCGCTC
>JBIIFQ010000138.1:0-3692 GCA_044237235.1 Rickettsiales bacterium | reverse complement strand
AAATGAATTGATGAACACTTCCAGCACTTGCGCTCTCGGCATGTTAATTTTTTTACGCGATAAAATGATGAATAGCAAATTGGTTGATGGCTATGAATCAAAAAATAATTGGTTTAAAAAAATGCTTGATAAATTAGTTAATGTTTAAATAACAAATAATATTTGCATCTTAAAATAGTTAACAATAATTTAATTTTAATGTTAAATTTATTACCTTCCTATGCTCAATAATGTTCCAAATAATCAAAACCCCGTTGATTTTTCAGTTGAAGAAATTGCGACCCCGAGGTCAGAAATAACTAGAGATGTTTCGAGAATTGCTGTTCGGTCTTTACTGTCTGCTGGAGTCGCTACCGCTCTTACATATGGTATTTGTTTTGGAGCAATAAAAGGGGATACTTCGCAATGTGAAGCTCCTGTTATAATTACAGCGGTTTCTTCATCTTTACTTTTATTGATTTCGGAGTCACTTGATTATTATATTAAGAATTTTCGACACGATAGAGAGAATCCAATTTCTAGTGCGTCTTTAGCAGTGAGCGCCAATCCTCCTTTAGAGGTAATGCCAGCATCTTCTGCACTCGAATTAAATTCATCTATAGGAAATCCTGGCGTAACTGCGAATTTAGTTTTTTCAAATAATCAAGTTATTCGTTGAATAAATATAAAAAACTCTCAATAAAATTAACGAATTTTCGAGGGATTTTTGAAGTCGTTGCGATCTTCACGAAGCGCATTAATTCTTTGGGTAAGACTAGATTGAGATCTACGGCTATCAAATTCCGAACCACCATTTTGTTCCGAATTTTTCTGCATTTTTATTTGTTTTAAATCTTTGCTCACATCGGCGATTTCTTCTTGAATTTTTTTCTCTTGTAATTTTTTGCGTTTCAAATTCCACAACATCGATTTTTTGCTGGTAGAATTGTTAATCGGATGCGATTCCGCCATTTTAATAATCTCGTCGCCACGACCATCCCATTCATCAATTGTGTGGCTTTCGGTTTCTTTATTTTCATGCTCCATGCCACCTTCTTCGCGATCAAGATTGCGTTGTTGATTAGTCATCGGTCTAATATTATTTTTGCGTAAAAGCTCAATAATATCATCGATTTTTTTGCCATCTTCTTCGCTAATTTTAGAAGTTGAATCTGGCGATTTATTTTCAGATTTTTGCGTTGAATCTTGAATATTGCTGATAAAATTTTGATCACCGCCTTCATCGCCCGAAGGACTTCCCGAAGATGATTTATCGGCACTTGGAACCGCATTTTCATCTAATTTCTTTTTGAATAAATTATCAAAAATATTTTTAATATTTGCCATTTTTTATAAAAGATTTTGTAATTTTTTTAAAATATCTTGGGCGCAATTAATTTTTTCTTCGAGCGTTTTATAATTCGTCACGAAAAGCAATTTTTGCCCACTCACCAAACGCATTTTATTTTTATTTTCAAAAATCATTTTCATTAATTTTTCGGCACCCGAAAATTTATTATTTTTAAAGGCAACAATAAAACCGTCATGGGCAATTTCTAAATTTTCCACCCCAACTTTTTGACATAAATTTTTTAATAAAGCAACCTCAAATAAATTTAAAATTTCTTGGGGGATTTTGCCAAAACGATCGGTCATTTCATTAATTAAATTTTCACGATCTTGATTATTTTTAATGTAAGAAATCTTCTTGTAGAAGCTCATGCGTAAAGACAAATCGGGCATGTAATCTTCGGGAATTAATAATGAAATTCCAAGTTTAATGGTAATATTTTTTTCAAAACTTTGAATATCATCCGTCGAAAATTCTTCATTATTTTTAATTTTTTCGATAGTTTCGACCAACATTTGTTGATAAAGTTCAACCCCAGTTTCTTTGACATGACCCGATTGTTCGTCGCCAAGTAAATTGCCACTACCGCGAATATCCATATCGTGCGAAGCAATGCTGAAGCCAACTCCGAGGGCATCAAGATTTTGCATAACTTCAAGTTTTTTGCGTGACTCGTCGGCGATTTTATGTTTATTATCAAGCATAAAATAACAATAACCGCGAATTTTTCCGCGTCCGACGCGTCCACGAAGTTGATAAAGTTGCGACAATCCAAACATTTCAGCTTTGTAAATTATCATGGTGTTGGCGCTAGAAATATCAATGCCCGATTCAATTATGGTGGTTGATAATAACACGTCGATTTTGCCATCGATAAAATCATTCATAATTTCTTCGAGTTGGCTTGGATTCATTTGCCCATGGGCGTGCATAATTTTTAATTCCGGAAAAATAATTTTTAATCTCGGCTCCATTTCTTCGACATCACGCACTCTCGGCACTACGAAAAAAACTTTACCACTGCGATTATATTCACGCATCACCGCCTCGCGAACAATCACCGAATCGTAAGGCATCACGAAATTTCGTACCGACAAGCGATCGACGGGCGGAGTGGCGATTAAGCTTAAATCTTTAACTCCCGCTAATGACATTTGCAAAGTGCGCGGAATCGGAGTCGCCGAAAGCGTCAAGACATGAATCTCGGTGCGAAATTTTTTAAGTTGTTCTTTTTGGGCGACGCCAAAATGTTGCTCTTCGTCAATAATTAACAAACCTAGATTGTGGAATTTAAGATTTTTATGCAACAAAGCGTGAGTGCCAATCACAATATTGGCTTTGCCATTTTCAATTTCTTCGCGCGCGATTTTGGCTTCGCTAACCCCAACTAATCGCGACAATTGGACGATTTTAACATCGGTTCCCTCAAATCTTTTGCAAAAATTTTTATAATGTTGACGCACTAAAAGTGTCGTCGGCGCCACGATGGCGACTTGAGCGAATTTACAGACGATAGCGCTTGCACGAAGAGCCACTTCGGTTTTGCCAAAACCAACATCGCCACAAATTAAACGATCCATTGGCGTTGCTTTTTGTAAATCATTCTCAACTTCTTCAATCGCACGCATTTGATCTTCAGTTTCAACGAAACCAAATTTAGCACGAAACTCATCGTAAAAATGCGGATCGGGAATATAAATCGGAGCTTTTTTTAATTGCCTCGAAGCCGCTATTTTCAACAATTCTTCGGCCGCCACTTTAATTTTTTTACGAACTTTATCGCGACGATTTCTCCAACCGGCAACGCCAAGTCGATCAAGTTGCACCAAAGAATTTTCGGCACCATAACGTGAAATTAAATGAATATTATCGACGGGCACAAAAAGCGTATCGCCACCGCCATAAATAATTTTAATCATGTCGATTTTAATGCCGAGCGCGCTAATAGTGTGAATGCCGTCGAACTTGCCAATACCATGGTCGCGATGCACAATTAATTCACCCAAATTGATGCTTAAACTTTCTTCAATTAATCTTTCCGAAGCCGATTTGGAAATTTTTTTGCGGACGATTTTTTCGCCAAATAAAGCTTGTTCGCCAATGATGATGAAGTCGCTGGTTTCAAAGCCAAAATGCGTTGGAAAAGTAAAGCTGGCGATTTTACCAAATTTAATTTTTTGAAATTCTGCAAAATTTTCGACATCATTTAAGGTTAAATTATAATCGTGCAACATCCGTCCCAAGCGATCTTTAAAGCCTTCGCTTAAAACTGCAATTGCCACTTTTTTGGTCGAATAATTTTGTAAAAAATTTTTCAATAATTCGATAACATCTTGTTTATTTGTCCTAGAGGCGAGGGCGA
>JBIIFQ010000013.1:0-12779 GCA_044237235.1 Rickettsiales bacterium | reverse complement strand
TATTAATAATTTTTCTCCCTCTTCGTAATCAATTAATTGAGCGAGGGCAATGGGGGTAAGTCCTCTGGAAACGACATCGAGATCTATTTTTTCCGATTTTAATAATTCTGTTAAAATTGGAGTTGATTGATTTGAAACTGCAATATGAAGCAAGCTTTGTTCGTCAGAATTAAAGGTTTCAATCGAAATATCCTCCATTTCTAATATAATTTTTACAATATTTGGTTGATTTGACGAGACTGCTGAGAAAATAAGAGACGAGTAATTAAATGATGGCTGATTTTCTTTTAAATTATCTAGCAATAATCTTGCTATTTCGGTTTGATTTTCATTAATAAGACTAAAAATAAAATTGTTAAAAAAATCATCAGACGCGCCATCGGGTCCAGTTGTGATTTTGGCTCCTTCTTCCAATAATAAGCTTATCATTTCTGTACTTTTATTTGCGTTAACAGCCAAAGAAAGCGGAGAATGAGTTGCATAATTATTTTCCAAGGAAAATTTATTAATATCGGCATTTTCTTCTAACAAAAATCTTGCGATAGAAATATTGTCAGATTGAATAGCGAAATGAAGAGCTGTAAAGTTTTTAAAATTTCCTTTGGCTCCAATATTAATATTGGCACCTTTATCTAACAAAATTCTAATTAGGTGAATGTCTTCTTTATTAGATTCAGGATCCCTAGGTGAGCTATCGCAGGCTAAATGAAGAGGGGTGAATCCTTCTGGCGAAAATTGATTAATATTTTCATTTGTTATTAATTCCTCAATGCAAGAAATATCTAAGTGAGTGATGGCAAAATGCAGAGGAAAGTTGTTGCTCTTTCTATCACTTTTAGTTTTTCTATCATTTTCAGCTTTAAGTAATAATGCAATTATTTTATCTTCAGCTAAAGAATCATTTGCAATATCTCGCGAAGTCAATCCATATGCGGTTACCTGATCAACATTCGCACCATTTTCCAATAACAATTGCATTGTTTCTAAAGACTTGCTTTGAGTAGCAAGATGAATGGGATAAAGATCATTATTTACAGATTTATTTATAAGTTCACGAGTTTTTGCGTTTCCATTGGTCAACAATTTTTCTAACATCATTTTGTTACCACAAAAGCTAGCAAGGTGGATTGGTGAATAATTTTTATAAATTCCGCTTTGAATTGGGCTATTAAAGTCTATTTTTTTTGACTCCAAAAGAACATTTAATAAATCATTTCTTTTGTATAATATTGCGAAACCAATGGGTGTAAGCCCATCCGGTCTAGGTGCATTTGGATTTGCCCCTTTTTCTAGCAAGAGTTTTATTATCTCAAGATTATTATATTCAATCGCAATATGAAGTGAATCATGTAAAGTTTTTTTATCGACTTCTTTTGTTAATAACAATTGAGTTATTTTGGTGTTATTATTTCCTACGGCAAAATGTAGCGCGGTTTCGCCTTTTTTGGTTGTTTTGTCTGTTTTCGCATTATTTTCCAAAAGAAATTCTACCATTTCAGCATAATTGTTTAGAGTGGCAAAATGGAGCGGAGTATATTTTTCAAATTCTCCTTTGGAAACTACAGAATTAACGCTTCCCTTGTTTTTTTCAACTAAAGCCTCAACCATTATTAAATTTTTTTCTTTAGTTGCGATGTGAATCGAGTTTAGTCCGGTTGAATCCAATTTATCATATTTTGCGCCTCTATCAAGCAATAGTTTTACAATGTTGACTTTATTTTTTCTGATGGCAAAAATAAGTGGAGTGTCGCCATTTTCGGTGGGTCTTTTATCGATATCGGCACCTTTATCTAATAATATTTCTAATAATTTATTATTGCACTTAATAGCTGTAATAAGAGGAGTTTCGTTTTTTGCCATTATGTTAACATCGGCGCCATGATCCAGCAAAATATTCGTTATTTTAATATTATAGTTTTTTATACTCAAAATTATTGGTGGCAACATATTAGAATCATTTATATCTGGAATTGGCTCGTCGATATTTCGTATTTTGGGTAAAAAAAGATTGAGAATTTCAGATTGATTTTTTTTGGCTTTTATGGCGCCAACGAATAATGATTCGATGTCGAATTCTCGCGGATTATCCAAAATAATTGCAGTCATTTCTAAGTTGCCAGATTGAATTGTGGATCTAAATAAATTTAAACTATATGAAGGCAGACTTGATTCGCTTTTTAATATATCAAGCACCTCGGCAGTTTCATTTTTTCGCATTGCCGAAAGAAGCAAATATTCTGGATCGTCACCTTTATATTTTAAAAATTCATCTATAAAATCGAAATTAAAATTTGTGACAGCGGATATAATAATCGATTCTTGATATTCTTTAGAAAATCGAGAAAAAGCGTCAATAAAAAAACGCGCTTTTTCTTGATCTTTAAAATTTTCCGAACCAATGTTTATCATAACTAATTGTGAATCAGGGGTTGGAATTATCGAATTAAGATGAGGGTTTAAATAGTTACTAATTTGAATTGCTGGCAATATTGAAAATTCCGAATCGCGAGGATTGACATCTCTATTTTTAGGAATCAGGATCCAAATATCTTTTTTATATGTATTAATAAGAACTTCTCTCGATATTTTTTTTAACTCTTCGATATCAACATTCGAACTTTGATAACTTGCGATCAAATTATCTGCAAAATAATCTAATTCATCTTCATTTTCAGCGAATTGAATACATAAATTTTTTCTAAATTGTTGAGTTTTAACCGCACTAATTATATTTGGCAAAGTTATAAAATTTACTTTTATGTGAGCGTTATAAGCAAAATCGAATTGCCCAATTTTTTCTTTTACAAATTCGATAGCGGGAATAGACGAGTTTGAAATCATATTTTTATAATAATTATTTGTTAACTTTAAGTTAGAAATTGTTTTTTATTCTTAATAAAAATTCCGTTATCAAAGCGTTTGCTAAATATTTGGTTAGCGAAAAGCTCTTTTCGTAACGATCCAATCTTGTATTTTAGTTTTTTCTGCTTGTGGATTTTGTATTTTTGGATTTGGAAATTCCTCTTCAATATGAGCTAGTCTGGATACTACTCTTGACTCGCCTCCATGGCATTTTTCAATTTCTTGTAATTCTTCTTCGGTGGGATGAATTTTTACTTGAACAAAATTTGGTACAAAATCTTTTTTAATCTCCTCTGACTCTTCTGAAAATGGTGGAGTTTTTGCCGGAGAATTGGCGGGCTCATATTCTTTTTTAATTTTATTTAAATTGAAACAAGCCTCTTTGGGATTTAGAAAAAAGGATTCATAAGTTATTTTAATTTCTTCACTATCAGCCTCATATAAAAGTTTTTCCAGATCAATCGATTGTGCAAGCCATTCGCTTATAGAATCATTGATCAGGGATAAAATTGCTTCTTTTAAATCTTTTGAAAAATGTTTCTTTAATTTTATCGGATCTTTGCTGGATGATATTAAAAAATCGGACTTATTTCTATCAATTTGAAAATCAATATAAAAACTATCGGCTTGAGATTTACCAGAATTAAATTGGATATTGACCGTGGTATCTTTTTCATCCTGAATAAATTTAATTTCAATCGACGGCTCTTCTTTTTTCAAAACTACCGGAAATAAATTTAAAATAGAGTTATGGTGAGTTTTGAAGTTATCGCTGGATGATTCCCAAGTGCCGAATTTTAATTCATGAATTATTGAATTTTTTTCGTCACTAAAAAAATGTTCAACCGAGCCGATTCCGTTTGGTAAAAAGTCAATCGGAAAGGGATTTTGTTTATAATCATGAATGTGACAATTCATTTTTGTTCTGCCGATTTTATTAAAAATAAAGACGTAAGCTTTTTTGGTGCCATCATCTTCAATTGCCTTATTTTTCGCTAAAATAAAATTCGAAGCGTCGCTAAAAGTTACATCAAAATCATTGCCGTTATATTCAGCAGAAGTGTTGTAAGTGGTTTGTATTTTTTCAGAAAGAGGGTATATTTCTATTCCCTTCTTTTTGATATAATCATCAACCGATTCACAAAAAACATCGCCTTCACGCGAATATTCGCGAAATTTTTTTAGAAATTCTGGGTGTTTTTTGAGTAAAAAATCGATCATATTATTTTTCGTTAAAATATTGTGATGATTGTGAGAATGAAGTTGGTTCTATTGCGGAAGATGGTAAAATTTGCGGTTTAACCCGATTTTCTTCTAAATTGATTTTTAATTTGGTAATCGAGGTTAATTTATTGATTCCACTTTCACCAATATTATTAACGGCAAGATTTAATTCGCATAATGTCGAGTTATTTGCTAATTGTGTAGCCAATGCTGAAGCTCCTTCGTCACGGATTTCATTATTAGAAAGACTTAATTTGTTTAAAGTTGAATTGTATGCTAATTCCTGAGCAATTTTTATAGCTCCTTCATCTGAAATTTTATTACAGCTGAGACTTAATTTTACCAAATTACCAATTTGAAAATTTTTCAAATCAGCGTCATTAATTTCATTCAAAGCGAGATTGAGTTTTTGCAAAGAACTGTTACCAAATAATGATTCAATACCGTCGCAATTAATTTGATTTGAAGCTAAATGAAGTTGCTCCAAACCATTTATTTTCATTAATTCACTTACTTCTCGATCTCCAATTAAACATCCATTGAGTGAAAGATTTTTTAGATTTGTGTTGATGGAGAAGGTTTCAGCAAGGGTTTTGACGCCAGTTAAACTAATTTCATTATTATCTAAAATGATTCCGCTTAAGCCCTTATTAACCTTAAGAACTTCGCAAATTTTATGAATTTTTACATCGTCAATATTGTTATTACTTAAATTGAGAGTTCTTAAATTTGTGTTAGACTTAAGGGCTTCGAGTATTTCTACCAGCTCTTCTTCGTTAATTTTAAATGTGCTTAAATCAAGATATTTAAGGTTTTCATCATTGCTAACAAGTTTTACTAAATATCTTTGGAAAGTAGGGTAATCCCTCATATTATAATTAATTGTGTATTTTATAAATAAAAAAATAAATAATATTTTAAATATTTATTTTTTTACTTTTATTTAAAATACACAACTAATATAAAAGTTATTTGATTAAATTTATTTAATTGGTTTTTTATGAAGCACTAAAAATTTTTAATTACAGAGCAACCCTGTTAATGTTAATTGCAAAAGCGATTGGAAAATCTTTTACTGGGGAGTGTGAAATTAAATGAGTGGAAATTTTCTGGCATCAAATAATTGATAATGCCACCATTCTTTGCTATAAAAATCAAAACCAGCAAACATCATGATACCTAGTAAAGTATTGCGGTTATTGAGCTGGCGCGGTGAAATTTTTAAACAATTATGAAAGGCGAGGTCGGAAAGTTCATCAAAATCACTACCCATATCAAGTTCGTTACCGAATAAATCGCATAAAGTTAAATCGATGGCAACGCCACGACAATGAGGAGTTGAGCCAGTTTCGGGATTGGAAAAAAAACTTTGATATTGGGGAAATTTTTGAAAATATTCAAACATAAATTTTTGCACAGCAAAAGGACGATAACTATCAAAAATTTTAAATTTATATCCAAGATTTTTAGCATATTCAACGGCTTTTTCAAATTTTTTATAAGCTTCTGGATGAAGTGCATTGTAATCTTCGTGATATAATATTTGCTTGCACACATTGTTGGTTGTTGCGTAACGAATATCAAGAATTACATCAAGATTTTTATCATTTATTTTAACTAAGTTCGACATTTTTGTTAAATAAAATTGATTAATTTTTTTGGAAAAATTTTTTTATTTCGGGAGTTAATAAATCTAAAAATTCACCTTCAGGAATTTTTGGATATTTTTTGTCGGCGATGCTTTCGGCACCAATAATTTCGCCTTTTTCATCATATTTAAAAATTTTTAAATTATAGTGCCACCATTCATTTTCATAAATTTCAAAACCGGATTTTTCCATAATTTCGGCGAGAATTTTACGATTTCCTTCAGCAATTTTATTTTTTTCACTTACCGCCTTCGAACCATGATGCGATTGCTCGGACATGTCATCAAAACCCGTCCCCATATCCAATTCTTTGCCATTTTTATCGACCAAAGTTAAATCGATCGCAATGCCACGAACATGCGTCGCAACCCCTTCGCTTGGATGCGAAACATAACCATTTTCAACATGCTTTGGAAATTTATCGGCCATAAAAGCTTGAACTTCAAAAGGACGATAAGCGTCCCAAATACGAAGTTTTAAGCCTTTTTGATGAGCAAGCTCTGAAGCTTTTCGTAAATTTTTAAAAGCGTCTTGATGTGCGTAAATAAAGGGGTGGCTATAAAGTTGTTGATGACAAAAATTATCGTTTGTGGCGTAGGGAACGTAATCGATTAAAATTTTTTCATCTTGAGAAATTTTAACCAAATCATGTTTTTTTAAAAAAATTTTTTCTTTTTCTAAAAATTCTGCTGATTGAAAATAATTATTTTGCATAGTGGTCAGTCAGAATGGTTTTAATATTACCAGCGCAACGCTGGCAATCATTATCAGAGTTGGAACTTCATTAATAATGCGATAAAATTTTTCAGAATTTTTATTTTTTCCGCTGGCAAAATTTTTACGCCATTTACTTAAAAAACCATGAAAGCCCGCCAAAATTAAAACCAAAGTTATTTTTAAATGAAGCCAATAAGAGCCTTCAAAACCAATTTGAATCGCCATATAAAAACCAAAAATGAAAGTGAGGATCATGGCGGGATTCATAATATAGCGCAATAATTTGCGTTCCATTTCTTGAAAAAGTTTATCACTTTCGGAATTGACCGCAACTTTGCAATGATAAACAAAGATTCTCGGCAAATATAATAAGCCTGCCATCCACGATATAACGCTTACAATATGTAGTATTTTAACGATATCGTAACTTTCAATATTTTCCATTGTTTTCGAAAATTTATATTAAATTCTTGATTAATTTTGCTTCAAAAAATAGACTTTAACAAGTAAAATAAAATTTATCATTATTTATAAAACTTTTTATAATAATTTTGCAAATTAATTTTTTTAATCATGAAACTTCTTGCCTGTAATAGCAATAAAATTTTATCACAAGAAATCGCCAAATATTTAGGGGTTGAACTTGTTAAAGCCGATGTAAAAAAATTCACTGATAATGAAATTTTTGTTGAAATCAAAGAAAATGTTCGCGGTGAAGATATTTTTGTGATCCAATCAACCTCTTATCCCGCCAATGATCACATCATGGAATTGTTGATTGCGATTGATGCTTTACGTCGCGCTTCCGCCAAAAGAATTACCGCGGTAATCCCTTATTTTGGTTATGCGCGCCAAGATCGCAAAGTCGCTCCGCGCACTCCAATTTCCGCAAAATTAGTGGCGAATTTAATTACTTCGGCAGGGGCGGATCGCGTTCTTACGCTTGATTTGCACGCTGGTCAAATTCAAGGTTTTTTTGATATTCCCGTCGACAATCTTTATGCCGCGCCAGTTTTTATTCGTGATATTAAAGAAAATTTTGGTACCAATAATTTAGTGATTGTTTCTCCCGACGTTGGTGGCTTGGTTCGAGCTCGTGCTATCGCCAAAAAAATTAACGCCGAATTGGCAATTGTTGATAAGCGTCGACCAGTTGCGGGAGTGAGCGAAGTCATGAATATTATTGGCGATGTCGATGGCAGAAATTGTATTATTGTTGACGATATGGTTGATTCGGGTGGCACTTTATGCAACGGCGCGGAAGCCTTGTTAGAGAAGGGTGCAAACTCAGTTTCAGCCTATATTACCCACGGTGTTTTATCCGGAAAAGCTTGCAATCGCATTGCTAATTCCAAGTTAAAAAACCTAGTTATTACCAACTCAATTGAGCCAACGATTGAAACTTTGTCGGTAAAAAATATTAGAATTATTAATGTAGCATCTCTTCTGGGGGAAGCGATTAGAAACATTACTCAAGAAAAATCTGTTTCAACTTTGTTTGATTAATTATGAAAAATTTAGTTAAAAATTTAGTTCAAAAAAATAAAAAATTTGCAATGGATGGTGCAACATATTTGGCTTTTGCTTTTTGTGTGGCAGGCTTTGCAACAATTATTGCCGATTTATTTTATCAACCAAAAATTGTAAAAAAAAGAGGATATGAAATTGAGATGGCGCTTGATGGCAAGCCCGTCGCCAAAAAAGTAGAAAAAGTCATTGATTTAGCCGAGCTAATGAAAATTGCTGACATTGATCGCGGTGCTAAAATTTTCAAAAAATGTGCTTCATGTCACAATGCTGGAAAAGATGAGGGCGCTAAGGTTGGTCCGGGACTTTATGGAGTTGTTGGTCGCACTAAAGGTATTTTTGCTGGATTTTCTTATTCAGAAGCAATGAAGGCAAAAGGTGGAATTTGGGATCGTGATGCGATTAATCAATTCATTACTAAGCCCAAAGATTACTTACCGGGGACTAAAATGGCATTTGCTGGTTTAAAAAAACCACAAGATCGAGCCGATGTAATTTTATATCTCGAAAAACAAGCAAAATAAATCTTAGAATTTTATATTATTTTAGAATTAAAAAACTAACTTTGCTTTAATCTCAATCTCAAATAAAAATTTATGGAAAGTATTTTTGAAATAGCTTTAGTAATAATTTTTGGAGCGATTTTTGGCTCTTATGCCACGCTTTTTGCATATCGCTTGCCACGGGGCGAATCATGCTTCGGCAGATATTTTGGCAAAAAATCACGTTGTCCAAATTGTGGTTTTACCATCATCACTCGCGACTTAATTCCGTTATTAAATTGGATAATTACTTGCGGAAAATGTCGCTCATGCAAAACTAAAATTCCACGCATTCATCTTTTTGTTGAACTTTCGACAACAATTTTATTTTTAATTTGTTATTTAAACTTCGGATTCACCGAATTATTTATTGTTAATTGCTTGATTTCAGTAAGCTTGGTTGTAATTATGGCGTGCGATATAACCCATAAAAAATTTACGCGTGAAGCATTAATTTTTTTACTATTTTTTGTAACTATAAATCGAGTTTTGTTTGATCAAACATTGACAAACATTGTTTATTCTCTAGCTCTTGGCGTCATTGTTTCAACAATATTTTACAAAATAATTTATAAAAATTTTAGCTATATTTTCATTAATGAAGAGCATTTTTTAGATTATATTAAGCTAATATTAATTGCTTCAATTGCCCTAGACTATCAATCATTCCTGTATTATTTTTTTGAAGTAATGTTTATTTTATCGCTATTATCCTTTTTTAAAGTTTTTAGTAAAAAAAATATGATTTCAATCGGATATGTTTTTGTGTTCCCGCTATTGTGGATATTGATAATTCAACCAATTAATTACTAAAATTTATGAAATTTTCTGATTATAAAGTGAAAGATATAAATCTTGCCGAATGGGGAAGAAAAGAGATTACCTTAGCGGAAAATGAAATGCCAGGATTGATGTCTTTACGTAAAGAATACGGCACTTCAAAGCCATTAAATGGCGCCAAAATTGTTGGTTGTTTACATATGACAATTGAAACGGCGGTTTTGATTGAAACCTTGACTCATCTAGGTGCAGAGGTGCGTTGGAGTTCTTGCAATATTTTTTCAACTGTTGACCAAGCGGCTTCGGCGATAGCTGAGGCGGGCATTCCTGTCTTTGCGTGGAAAGGCGAAAGTGAAGAAGAATATGATTGGTGTATTCGTCAAACCATTGTTGGCAAGGCTGGTTGGGTGCCAAATATGATTCTCGATGATGGGGGAGATTTAACTAAAATGATTCATCAAGAATATCCTGAAGTTTTAAAAAATATTAAGGGTGTTTCGGAGGAGACTACAACAGGAGTTGCGCGACTTTATCAAATGGAAAAAGAGGGAAAATTGAAGATCCCCGCGATCAATGTTAATGATGCGGTTACCAAATCAAAATTTGATAATCTTTACGGCTGTAAAGAAAGTGTAATCGATGGCATTAAGCGTGCCACCGACGTTATGATTGCAGGTAAAATGGTGGTGATTTGTGGTTTTGGGAATGTTGGAAAAGGTTGTGCCGAGGCTTTCAAAAGTCAAGGTGCGAGAGTGGTTGTAACTGAAATCGACCCAATTTGTGCTTTGCAAGCGGCGATGAATGGTTATCAAATTTTGCCAATCGAAGATGTTGTTTCTCAAGCTGATATTTTTATTACAACCACGGGTAATGTTGACATCATTACGATCGAGCATATGCGTCAAATGAAAGATTGCGCAATCGTTGGTAATATTGGTCATTTCGATAATGAAATTGAAGTTGAAGCTTTGAGAAATTTGAAATGGACCAACATTAAACCGCAAGTTGATCAAATAACTTTTCCTGATGGCAAAAGAATGATTTTACTGGCTGAAGGTAGATTATTAAATTTAGGTTGCGCAACGGGGCACTCTGCATTTGTAATGTCGGCAAGCTTTACTAATCAAGTCATGGCGCAAATTGAATTGTGGAATAATCATCAAAAATATCAAAATAAAGTTTATATTTTACCAAAAGAACTTGATGAAAAAGTTGCACATTTGCACCTAGAAAAACTTGGTGCCAAGCTTACTAAACTTACAAAAAAACAAGCTGATTATATTAACGTCCAAATTGAAGGACCATTTAAAACAAATGAATATAAATATTAACAAAAAACCTCTAAACTCTCGATAACAAAGGGCTTAGAGGCTTTTAAATTTTAGAGGATATCATGGATAAATTTCAAATTACCGTTGAAGGATATAAAAAATTAAAAGCTCAATTAGAGAAATTAAAAAATGAAGATCGCCCCAATATTATTAAGCAAATCGCTACAGCACGTGAGCTTGGTGATTTACGTGAAAATTCCGAATATCATTCGGCGAAAGATCGTCAAGGTTTTATTGAAGCACAAATTGCAGATTATGAAGATAAATTTATTCGTGCCGAAGTGGTTGATATTGGTAAAATTATAAGTGATAAAATAAAATTTGGCGCAACAGTTACGCTAGAAAATTTAGATAATCAAAAAAATATAAAATATAAAATTGTTAGCGAATTTGAATCGAATATTGATGAAGGATTAATTTCGATAAACTCGCCAGTAGCAAGGGCTCTGATTGGTAAGGAAGTTGGTGATGATGTTGAGATAAATACTCCAGGTGGAGAAGTAAATTACGAGATTTTAAAAATTGAATTTGTTAATTTGTGTTAATCCATGTCTAAAAAAGAAACATTTGAAAATATGTTATAAAAAATATTTGACATGTTATAAAATCTTTTCAATATGGATTGCAGAAGTAAACAAAACCAAAAATTTGTTTCAATTAAACTTTAACTCTTAGAATAAATTATGAAAAAGACCTTTTCTTCTAAAAAATCGGCATTCTCTTTGATCGAGTTGTCAATAGTATTAATTATCATCGGTTTATTAATTGCTGGTATAACAGGTGGAGCGAGCTTGATTAAAAGCTCAGAACTTCGTTCAATTATGGGTGAGGCTAGAGGTTATGCTGTAGCTGTTAACTCATTCTTTACTCAATATGATCAATATCCTGGTGACGCATCTGATAACGTTGGAACCAGCTCAGTTAAGACTGGTGATAGAGATAATAAAATTGAATTTGTTAATGATCACCCGACGGCAGATTCAGTTGTGGCTGAAGGTGTCGACGCTTGGTACGATTTAAAAGATATCGGAGCTATTGATTTGGCTCTTGTGGCCCCAACAGAATGGAAGGCGCCAGGATCTCTTGTTCCTGTAACTCATATTCCAGGATCAAAAATTAAAGGAGCGGGTTGGGTTTTTGACTACAATACCAAAACTCTTCAAAATGTTGTGGTTTTGACGGGGCCAACAGCAGCTTATGCGGCACCCGCAACAGGAGGTGCAGCATCCACTGCGGCCAACACCTCAACTTTGGTTAATGGTCTTAACTATTCTGAGGCCGAAGGAAAAGTAGCTGGAAGAAATGCTTCAACAGAAATTCTTTCTGCTCCTGATTCATTATCTATCGATTCTAAAATCGATGATGGTAAACCTGCCTCAGGAAACGTTCAATCTGTTAACCAACTTTCGGACGCAACTGAATGCTCTACCGCTACCGCTTATTTAGTTTCCGCAGGTGCTAAAAAAGTTTGTGTTCTTACATTCCGTGTTGATGTGAGCTCATAATATTAAAAATAATATACTTTATCAAAACCCCGATATTTCAAAAGAATATCGGGGTTTTTTTATTTCAATTCTATTTCCATTTTTAAAATGAAAGATGATCAAATAATTAATAGTTTGGTAAATTTTTTAATCCCAATTATTTTTTTATATGGTTTATATTTTTTATCAGATTTATTTATCGAAAGTGGTTTTTTTGCTTTGGTTTATTCAGTTGTTTTAATAATTCTCGGCCTCATGATGTATGGCATAAACCATAATCCCAACTATACAAAATCCGCTTCTCAATTAGAGATAATAAGCTTCTCATGTTCTTTTATTTCACTCATTTATTTATTGGTTATTTTGATGTTGATAACGAGTTTGCTTTCGATTTAAACGCATTAAATTTGCAAAAGCAAAATAAGGTTTAATTAAATTTGCTAAAGCAAATTTAGTTTAATATCGAATCGCTTCGGGCGAAGTAAATTCGCCCATTCGCGATGAGATTTTGGGTTTTTTATTTTTTGTTTTTTGTGAAAACGTTTCATCTTTTTCTTCGAAAAAGATTCACGACTGGGATTGCGTCGCCTTGGCTTCGTCGCTTTTCTCAATCAAAATTTCATTTTGATTTCGAAGACGACTTGCCCCCGGGACCGCGTCGCC
>JBIIFQ010000136.1:0-3700 GCA_044237235.1 Rickettsiales bacterium | reverse complement strand
TTTTAAAAATTTTTCATTGACGGAAATTTTACAAAAAGTCGTTGAATTTTCTAAAAATTCGCAAGGAAAAATCGTTAGAAAATTAGTGGTTATTACCGGCGGAGAGCCGATGCGTCAACCAATTGAAAAACTTTGTAAAGAATTAATTTTGTTAAAATTTTTAGTGCAAATCGAAACCAACGGCACCATTTTTAGAGAGCTTCCAAGTGAGGTTAAAATTATTTGTTCGCCAAAAATTTCTAATCATAAATATCATATTTTGCGTCCCGATATTTTGCAAAAAATTGATGCGTTAAAATTTATAATTTCAGCAAGTGATGAAGATTATTCGGTGGTCGGCGAAGTAGGGCAGGCAAGTCGTAATGAGCTTTCAATTTATGTTCAGCCAATGGATGAATATGATCAAGAAAAGAATCAAAAAAATTTACAAAAATGCTTAGATCTTTGCGAAGAAAATGGTTATTTTCTTTCATTACAAACCCACAAAATTGTTGGGTTAAAATAACAAAAATTAATCGTAAATAATTATATTTTTTTACAATAAATAAACTCAACAAAAATAATTGCCATAAGATAACAAAACCCAATTACGTAAAGTAAAAAATGATAACCGTAAAGCATTGAAAAATATTCGAGAAGACCGCCACAGATAGCTCCAACCATGTTGAGTCCAAAAGAAATTTCGGCATTATTTTGGCGAGAAAAATGATTTGAAAATATTAAATTGGCGAAAAAAATTGGTAATAATGAAATTAAAATCGCCGATAAATATTTTAAATAAAAAGGCAATTCAATGATAGATTTTAACGGAAATAAAATTGAAATTGCGATGGCAAAAATCATTAAAAAATAAAGAGTTTTTTTATTAATAATCAATTTTATTTTAGTTAAAATTGCCGAAGTTAATGCCAGACCTAAAATGGCGATAAAGACTAGAGAATTAACGATCCAAGTCGATCCAAAAAGCAATTGAAAATTGATAATATTTTTGGTTTCGAGAAGCATAAAACCCGCTCCTAAAAAAAACATATGCCAAGGAATAATTTTGAGGAATTTTTGCCAAGATAGAATTTTGTTTTCTGGTGTGGATTTATATTTTTTTAAGAATAAAAATATCACTCCGCTACTCATAAATAAAATGAATAAAATTAAGTATGAATATGAATTTGGAATTGAGGGTTTAAATAAGTAGGGGAAGGGCCAATTATCGGTCCCGACTTGATTTTCTTGGTCAATTTTGCCAACTCTCCTAAAGGCTAAATAGGTTTTTTCTTTGATAAATTTAGCTTCATTAAAATCGGTAATTTTATTACCCGCCATTAAAAGTGCACTTTCGTCAATTTGTGAATTAATCACCAAAACTTTATCACTAAAATTTTGTTGTAACATTTTTGTTAATTTTGCAATCAACCAATCTTTGCGATAATTATTGTAAAGCATTAACATGCCATTTTCTTTTAAAAGAGATTTGGCTTTGGCAAAAGATTCCACCGTCATTAAATAGCTTTCTAGCCTTGTGTTTGAGATATTGGATGCCAATGTTAAAGAATCGGTTAAAGCAAAAATTATTAAATCATATTTTTTGTCTTTTTGATTTTCGATAAAATTTCTGCCATCCGCTATGGTTATTTTAACTCGCGGGTCGCTATAGGGCTTAAGTGGATGAAATTCTTTACCAATTTCAACTAATCTCGGTTCGATATCAACGGCGTCAATGTTTTGTACATTATTTTGAAGCGCTACCGAAGCATCTTGACCACTACCCGCTCCTATTATCAAAATATCGTCATATTGTGGATTTTTAAATGAAGCATAGGGCATTTGATAAAACCACAATTTTGGCTTCTTTTCCATGGCTTGATGCCCAGTTTTATTGGTAAATATGTGATAATGTTCATCTTTTTTAACTTCTAACAATTTGATAAAATAATATTTTGACCAATAAGAATTTGGTTGAATAGAATTTAAAAATATCGCAAAAAAAACTGTTAATATCCAAATAAAAATCGAATCATTTTTTTGGTTTTTCACAAAATTATTGTTGAATTGACTTATAATTATCCATGAAATACAAGTGATAGAAATCCAACAAACAAAACCCAATTCGAAATAAGAAAGAGTGCTAAAGGTAATAATTCCGGCAATGCTTCCGAGTAAATCAAACAAATAAGCGTCAATTGATTTTTCAAAATTTTGGAATGCTAATTTTAATTGTTGACCGAGGATTAAAAATAAAGCGCTAACAAATGAAAAAATAAAAATTATTATAAGCCAACTTGGAATTTTATAACTCCCCCCATCGATTTGAAACATTATCATCTCGCTTTGCGAGGTATTAATCATTAAAAGATGGGTGTTTAATATTAATAAAAAAACTAATAGTAACAGCGGAAAATAATAAAATAAGTTTCTTTTGATATTCAACAAACATCCTGCGCCAACTCCAAAAAAACTTGCCAATAAAATTATATTTGAATAGAAGCTGATTGAAATAATCGTGGCACTTATATAACGAATTAAAGTTAGTTCAAAAAACAAAATCAAAAAACTAATTATAAAAATTTTTGAACTATTTTTTTTGAGAATGTTATTTGGGAGTAACACAATTAATGAATTTAAATTATTTCAGGAACCGAAGCTTTTAAGACCTTTTTCGAAACTTCAACTATCTCGCCCGACTTCATGCTTCCTAGGATAAAAGGACCAAAAGAGACGCGAATTAAACGATTCACCTGTAAGCCGATATGTTCCATAATTTTGCGAATCTCGCGATTTTTGCCTTCGGTTAAGGAAATTGTAAGCCAAGAATTTGAATCTTTTTCGGTGTCGATTTCGACTTTGATTGGACCATATTTAATACCTTCAATCGAAATTCCTTTTGATAAAGCGTAAAGTCTTTCATGATTTAGAGTGCCAAAAACACGAGCACGATATTTGCGAATCCATTTATTTTTTGGAAGTTCGATATATCTTGCAACCGCTCCATTGGTGGTTAAAAGCAATAGACCTTCAGTATTAAAATCGAGTCTGCCGATGCTAATTAGGCGCGGTAAGTTTTTGGGAAAAAAACTAAAAACGGTGGGACGACGCTCAGGATCTGATGTCGTGCAAATTGTGGCGACGGGTTTGTAAAATAAAAATAAACGCGTCGGTTGTTTTTCGTTAATCAATTTTCCATCAACTTTGATTGATTGATCGGTGATAAAAAGGGCAGGGTGATCAATATATTTGCCATTGACTTGAACGCGACCCTCTAAAATCATTGCTTCGGCTTCACGTCTAGAACATAAGCCACTTTGAGCAATTATTTTGGCAACGCGAATGCCTTTTTCGTTAGAATCTTCATCTAAATTTTTTGAAATTTTATCCATGATTATTTTTAATTTTTTTATAAGAAGCAGATTGCCTAATAAATTCTGCAAAAAGTTTTTTATCGGCACTCGAAGTTTGATATTCAGGATGCCATTGAACGCCAATACAAAATGGGTGATTGGGTTTTTCAAAAGCCTCAATTACGCCGTCGGGAGCAGTTGCAGTGACTTTTAAACCAGTGCCAACATCGCCAATTGCTTGATGATGCGAAGAGTTTGCTGAAAATTTTTCTTCCTCGGTGATTTTATAAAATTGTGAATTTTTTTCAATTTTTAATTCGTGATAGGCTTTGCCATATTCTTTAAATTCGACGAAATGACTTTGTTCA
>JBIIFQ010000137.1:0-3700 GCA_044237235.1 Rickettsiales bacterium | reverse complement strand
ACCGGCTCTCATGATGTGAGTGATATTTTTTTCAATCCTGCGGTAACGGCGGGAAAAGATAAAAGCGAAGTTATTGCTTCTTTTAGTTATTTAAGATTGGCGATTGATCCCGATAATATTTCTTCCGCTTCTGCTTTTGGTAAAAGAGGCGGTGCGGAATCAAGAAATGTTGGAACGCAAAAATTAATTCCCGCTCTTTATTTTTCTTCACCGATAAATGATAAATTGGCATTTAACTTGGCAATTACTTCACCATTTGGTTTGGAAACTAAATATAATAAGAATTGGCCCGGAAGATTTCGTGCTTTAAATAGTTCGATTGCAACTATGAATTTCAATCCATCTTTGGCTTATAAAATTACCGATGATTTATCGTTCGGTGCAGGCGTGATGGCGCAATATTATAAAGCGAATCTTACTAATGAAGCTTTCAGTCCTTTACTAACTTCGGGTCTTGGAAGAGTTGACGGTTCCGATTGGGGCTATGGTTACAATTTTGGTCTTAAATATGATATTTCAAAAGATTTAAAAGTTGGTTTGGGATATCGTTCTAAAATTGATTATAAATTAAAAGGCAACGTTAATTTCGAAGACAATGTTTTAACTTCAAAATTTAAAGCTAAGACCACAACCCCAGAATCATTGTCACTCGGTGTTGCATATAATGTTAATCCTGATTTACAAATCGTTGCTGACTCAACTTGGACTAGATGGTCAAGGCTTAAAAAGCTTGATATCTTAGCTCAAAATCCCTTGTTAAGCAATTCAACTCAATTCAATTGGAACGACTCTATCATGAACTCGATCGGTGCTAATTACGCTCTAGATAAAAATAATTTATTGCGCACTGGTTTGGCTTATGAAAAAGAAGCAATGAATGATAGAAATCGCGAACCAAGAGTTCCAAGTGCTGATAAAGATTGGATTGCTACCGGTTTAAATCATAAATTTGGCGATGGTCTTGAGATTGATTTGGCTTATGTTCATCAAATTTACAAAACCTCAAAAATCAATATGACAGATTATGGTTTGAAAGGCGAGGGAACAGTTTTGGGAAAATTCAAAACCTCGGTTGATGTAGTCTCGTTAGCCTTAAAAAAACAATTCTAACTCTATATTAAAAAATGAAAATAAGTTAAAAAAATTTAATTTATTTTCATTTTTAATGTAGTTTTCTTCCAAAAAAATAAGCAATCAAAAAGTATATAAATCTAGTAAAAATCTATTTTGAAAAAAATTTAATAACATATTTTTTTTAAAAAAAGATTCATTTTTAATCAAAAATAAAATACAAAATTTTATAATCATTTTCAAATTTACTAAATAAAAATAGCCATTACGGTTTTAACTGTTTTTTACAATTTACATTTTGATCAATTATTTATTTACCTTGATAAAATTGTAAATTTTATTTTAAAAAGATTGATTCGCGCCAATAATATTTTGTTGAAGAATTGTGGATTAAAATATTAAAAATATTACAATATGTTAAGAAATGCCCCTCAAAAAATCATTCAATTTTTAAATGAAGATTTTAATAGAAGCCAATATAACATGTTCTGGGGAGCCATAGTTTCCTTCATTGCTCACCCAATGTATTATTTTATATCTTATTATGTTTTGCATGAAAAACATGATAGTGTTTTTTTTCGATTCAGCTCAAGTTTAAGCTCATTATTAATAATTTATTTATTATATCTCGCCACCAAATATATAAAAATTAAACCATTCGTCACCGTTTTTTGGTATTTTTGGGTAATGTGGATTTTGCCAATTACTTTCACTTACATCATGCTCTTGAATGACATTTCTAAAATGTGGCTAGTGGTTGAAACGATAATGATTTTTTTAGTAATTTTATTTATCTCCAACATCATTTTAATATTGTTAATTCTGTGTTTTGGCTTGTTTTTTGGGTATGTTTTTTTTGAATTATATTCGGGAATGGAATTAAAAACCACCATTATAGAAATATTACAAATATTATCCCTTGTACCATTGGCACTCTTATCGGGAACTTTGTTTTTATCCAAGGCAAAAGAGGGCGATTTTGAAAAGCGTAAGGGCAGTTTTCTTAGATCTTTAGCCGGCTCGATTGCCCATGAACTTAGAAATCCGCTCAACAACATTAACACCGTTTCAATGCAAATTGAAAGCTTTGCTCATCAACTCAAAAAAAACATGATTTATCAAGAAGACATAAGGCTTATTGAAAAATCAATTAATGACAAAACTTTAATTGAAAAAATTACTAACAATTCTCAAATTTCTGAGAATGAAAAAAATGTGCTTTCCGATTATGTTTTATCGATATCGCAATCAATTAAGGAGGCGAATAATATTATTGATTTGGTGCTTAGTGATATGAGTGAAAAATCGATTGATGAATCGCGATTTGTTTATCTAAAACCGCAAGAAATAATTACCATAATTCAAAAATATTATCAGAACGCCGAGTCAAATCTTTCTAGGATTGTTTTTGATTTGCCCGAAGACAAAAATTTAAAGAATTTTTATTTTAAAACTATACTCGAAAGATTTTATTTTATTTTTAATAATTTGATAAAAAACTCTCTTTATTATTCGGCTAATTTTGCCGATTTAACCATAAGAATTGGCTTCGAGCAAAAGAAAATAAAAGGTAAAATTTTTAATGTTATTTATTTTCTTGATAATGGTCCGGGAATTAGGCCAGAAAAAATAGATAATTTATTTAAAGATTTTTCGACTTTTAGTAAAAAGGGCGGAACTGGCTTGGGTCTAGCTTTCTGCAAGAAAAATATGAAAATTTTTAATGGCGATATTATTTGCGAATCGAAATATGGCGATGGCAAACAAGGCTGGACAAAATTCTCATTATTATTTCCATATCCATCGGAAGAAAACGTAATCCAAACCAATCTTCATTCGCAAAAGAAAAGAATTCTTTTGGTTGATGATCATGAAATTAATTTGATCGCTTTAAAAACTAAAATTGAAAAATATTTGCCGGCGATGATTTGCGATGTCGCTAATGGCGGAAGAGAATCGATTTCCAAGGCTGAAAAAAACAATTATCATTTGATAATTATGGATATACAAATGCCTGATATAGATGGCATTGAAGCTAGTAGAAAAATTAAAAAAACCAATAAAGATGTTCCAATCATTGCCGCCACATCCTTATCCTATGAAACTTTTTACAATGAGATTGCTAAAAAAAGTTCCCAGAACGATTTTACAATTTATATCAACAAGACGGTGCCGAGCAATATTTTAATGAGGTCGATTACCAAATTAATATTAGATTATGATGATGATTTTTCTTATTTAGGAAGCGATAAAGATAATATTTTTAAGGTCTTGGAGGGTAAAAAAATTATCTTAGCCGACGATCAAGATCTCAATCGAATTATGACGAAAAAAATTCTAGAAAAATATCATGTTATTTCGGTCGAAGCAAAAAATGGCGAAGAGATTATAACGCTTTATAAGGAAAGCTTAGATAACCTAGGAAAATCAAGCTTTGACGCCATAATTACCGATATTAATATGCCTCCATTTGATGGCGATGAAGCGGTGCTTGAAATTAGGGCTATCGAGCGTAAAAATTCTGTTCCTTTTAACGAAAAAATTCCGATTATAGCTTTGAGCGGAGACAGTACGCCAAGCACCATTTATGAATATTTTAAAGCGGAAATAAATGATTATTTTGTTAAAG
>JBIIFQ010000135.1:0-3757 GCA_044237235.1 Rickettsiales bacterium | reverse complement strand
AGGTTCGACGCCATAAAGCTTAATTTTTTTCGCCAATAATTCTTTAGCTAAAAAACTTCCCGCAAGCCAGCCACCTCCTCCGCAAGTGGTAAAAATTTCCTCGATTTCAATTGCTGAATTAGAAGGTAGGCTTTGAACTCGAATTGAAGATCGTTTTTATCAAATTCTTTTAATTAATTATAAATTAGAAATTAATTCTGTATCAAAATAGAGAATTAAATAATATATTTATTTGTTATAAAAAAATAGGTTTACAATAATTTTATAATATATTTATATTTTTTTTAGAAATTTAGAATATTTATAAATTTTTAGCATGAATACGAATTCTAATTTTGAAAAATTCAAAATAAATTATGATAAATAAATCAATCTTATTGGAATAATTCTCTAACCAAAAGCAATTTAACCAAATTGCATAATGAAAGAGTAAAGGTTGTTCTTGAGCATGTTAAAATGAATTCGGTATTAATTCTATTTATTAACCTAATTTTAAAATTTATATGTCAAAACAATCAGATTGGAGAATAACAACTTTAGATAACCTAGAACTCACAGAGAGTGATCTAAGTGTAATAGAAAAATTAAGGGACACAATTTCATCAGAAAGAATTATAACCTATCAATTTTCAGAGGAGCAAAAAGGCTTGATGAAACAATGGTATGAAGATTTGCTGAGTAAAAATCCTTCAATTGTTGATACTTATATCCCTCCAAATGGAAGAGCTTTGGTCAGTGAAATTGACGCTTTTGGTAAATTTTTATTAGAAAAAATATTTGTTGGCGAGAAAGATTTGGAACTTCTTCAAAATCTAAGATCTATTTCTAGAGATCCCTCTCTTACAGCAATTTCTATTTCCGGATTCAATGATCATAGCGATAGAATATTTTCTTATCTTGTTGATGGCGCTATGTCAGATCTTATGAGGATTCATGATTCGCAAGATGAAACAGAAAACCATAAACATATTTTTATTGATCCAAGACAATTGGATATCCGGAATTTTGGCCAAGTTGGCGGCGTTATCGAACCTCACGCCGATGATTTGTATAAAGAAGACGAAAAAGTAAATGTTTTACTGTTAACCACCGTTTGTAATGAAACTGGGGTTCCGACTGAGTTATATTCTTTAAATAATGTAATTCAAAAAGTAGAAGAAAAGCATAGCAAAGAATATGCCGATAAATGTTTATTATTTCTATATCACGGTCGCGCGACATTTCGCTCGGGCGTCAATGTTGGAGGATCGGAAGTTAACGCAACTCACAATATTATCAGTTTTAATGGGAATGTTGTGGATTGGTGTTTCGATATGAGATTCTTTGGTGAACAAACAAGAATGTATGATGTTCAGTCTTGTGATGAGAAAGGTCTTGTTTCGCACGAAATGGTGAAGGATGCGGTTTCTCTCATTAAAGAAGTTATTTATGAATGTGAGCCAGTAAGAGGATCAAAAGCTACGGGCGATTTTCTTGCTGTTGCCAATATGAAGTCTGTCCACGCTAGAATACAGAAAGTAATTCCTACCCAAGAGCAACTAGAAAAGCAAGAAAGAGGGGAGGGATTTAGAGATCTTTATAGAGCGAAAGGTAGGCAACATCGCATAAATAGTTTTACGAAATGGGAAGATAGAGTAAAGCCGGAAGCAAAGACAGGTCCCCAAATAACTGGACAATAAATTAAGGAACTTATATTCCTATAAGTTATCCATCTTTAACAAAAAACCAAAAACAAAAAATCATCGCTAAAATAAAAGATAAGGGCGAGAAAGAGATGCCTTTTTGCAATGATCTTTCAACCTTTTTTCGGACACTAAATTAAGTATATTCTAAATATTTTCCATTAACCTCTTCAATCTCAATTTTTGTCAATGATCAAAATTAAAACTTCCTGATATCAATCCCATAATGCTTCGGTGCGACCTTCAAATCACTTTTTTCAAAAAAATCTATCGTGACTAAAGATGGTTGTTTTTTGATTAATTCATCTTTGTTTTCACTAATAATTTTAACAAAATTATAAATAATTTTTGGGTCTATATTTTCAGAAGCACTAAGGACTGTTTTTGATGCGAAGGTTTGAATAAATGAGGGATTTTCTTTGTAAATATTACCTGGAATTGATGTAGCAAAAAAATCTTCTGGAGCCAATGAAATAAAAGTTTTAATTTCTTTTGTCGATAGATTTACTAATTTTGCATCACAATTTTTAAGCATATCGCCAAAACTTTTATTCGGATGTCCAACTATATAAATTGCGGCGTCAGCTTTATTATTGGCGCACAAAACTTTATTAATATCCGAACCAGTTTCACCGTATATTTCTTTAAAATCTTTCAGCGTCCAGCCTAATTTTTTAATCATCTGTTCAAATAATATTCTACTTCCCGAGCCAACATTGCCAATGTTAACACTCTTTCCTTTGAGATCAGCAAAGCTATTTATGTTAGAATTTTTTTTAGCGATGATCGTCATATATTCGTCGTGAACAGCAAATAAGGTGCGGAGTTTTTTGTGAGGATTGTTAGCGAATTGTCTTTGTCCAGTATAGGCGTCAAATTGAAGATTGGCTTGAGAAATTCCCATCTCAATTTCACCATTCTCAACCGCATTTAAATTAAACTCTGCACCCTTGCTGATTTGTGCTTTGCAGATAATATTTTTATCAGAATTGTGTTCATTAAAAACTTCACACAAGGCGCTGGCGACAGGATAATACATCGCGTGATGACTTCCGGAGCCTATGCGAATAGTTTTAATATTTGATTGGCAAGCAGAAACGCTCACTAGAATCAAAAAAGCAAAATATGCTGATAGTTTCATTGTCTATTAAAATTATTGTGGTTTTTTAAAACGCCTCAACAGTTTATAATTAGCTATAATGATAAGTCAAAGAAAAGGCTTTTGAAGATTTATTTATGAGCAGGCTTGATTTGTTTTGAGGTGTGAACCTTCCCCATTTTTTAAACAAAAACTTCCTTTTGAGTGGTAAAAAAACAAGAAGATAGGATATGTTAATGATATTTAATAAAAAATACAAATATTGATACCATTTCTAAAAAAACCCTTTCATGGTTTTGAACAACTTTCGTTTTTATCTAAAAATCTTCAAAAATTGATCTTTCTATCACAAGTGAATTTAAATTTTGTCGCTCCAAGGCAAAACATCAGAAATCCTTGAATATCATAAGCGGATGAATTTACTTTTAATTTTATATTGTAAATTTTATCAACCCAAGCTCGGAATTTTTTGTAAAAAATTATTTTCCCAAATCTTTTGGTAAGTTGAAGGATCGACATTGCCTCCCGATAATAAAATCAAGATTTTAGTGGGTTTGGTTTGGGTTTTTAGATAAGAAATTGCTCCCGCCATTGAAAGTGCCGATGTTGGCTCGATGGTGATTTTAAGCAAATGCATCAACCATTGCGTCCAATAAATTATGAGCTCTTCGCTTACTTCGTAAAAGCCGTCAAGTTGTTGTAAATAATTGAAAGTGCGAGCGGAAACCGCGGGGGATCTGGCTCCGTCGGCGATGGTTGGTGGCGAATCATTAAATCTAAAAATCTTTTTATCGCGATAAGAAATACTGGCGTCATTGGCTTGGAGAGGTTCGACGCCATAAAGCTTAATTTTTTTCGCCAATAATTCTTTAGCTAAAAAACTTCCCGCAAGCCAGCCACCTCCTCCGCAAGTGGCAAAAATTGCCTCGATATTTTCATCGGCTAAATCTTGTAAAGCCTCGAAACATGAAGTGCC
>JBIIFQ010000196.1:0-2766 GCA_044237235.1 Rickettsiales bacterium | reverse complement strand
AACGCGCTAAAATATTAATGCTTTTAAAAGTGCAATTTTCTCTTTCTTGTGCTTGAATTGGAATCGAATAAGTTGTTTTAATAAAATCACTTTCAGTAATTTTTTCACGCAAAACATTTGCGTCTTTCTCGTTAAAATTTTCGGCGATAAAGTCATTTATCATGTCTCTAAATAATTCGTTTAAGCCTTCAAAATCTTTATAAAAAACATTCATATTTTTTTCTCTAAAATTTTCATTAATAAATTTTGTTGCCAATTCATTTGAAAAATCTCTTAAAATTTTAAAGTTGAAAGTGATTGCGCCATTTATATAATTTGAGTCTATTTTTCTCTCGTCGCAAATCAAATTTCCATCGCAATAACTTATTGCGGTTAATTTATTTTTTTCGTCAACGTGAAATACAAAATAAGAAGAATGATCGCTGATTTCGGAATTAAAAATATGCAAACTATTTTGCGCGCCTTTTTGATTAAAAAAAATTATTTCTCCAGTTTTTTCTTGGCATATTTCTTGATAAATTGAAGCAAGTTTTTTGGTTAAATCATCTTTTTCATCATCATTTAAAATAACAATTGAGAGCAGAATTCTTTTTAACATACTTTCCTTGATAATCTGTCCCGAATCTTCGTAAATAAGCTTCAAAAGGTATAAATTTCTAACAAAATTTACTAGATTTTCGATATCTTCATCTTCCAATTTTTTTTGAAATTGTTGAGTAAAAATATTTTGCAAAAGATTTTTATTGAACTCGGAAGGGTTGTCTTCGTAAAGTTCTACAATTTTAATAATTACGTTATTTTTATTCGCATCTTCTTGCTTTATAATTTGCGGATAGCTTGTAATTATTATTTTTATCGCCTCCAAATATTCGTTATTAATAACGAAAAAAATCGGCGAATATTCATCATATTTTTGCCATAAAGTTTCGGGACGTTTCTCGATTATAACTCGCAAAGCTTCTAAATTATTATTTTCTATCGCAAAGAAAATCGGGGTTAAATCATCTTCAATTTTTTGCTCCAATATCTCGGGGCAGGCTTTAATTAAAAGTTGCAAAGCCTCTAAATTATTGTGTTCGATCGCAAAAAAAACCGGAGTCAAAGCTCCTTGATATTTTTGATTCAAAAGTTCGGGATATTCTGTAATTAATTTTTCTAAATTCTCTAAATCATTATTTTTTATGAAGAAAAAAACCGGTGATAAATTTTTTTCTACGGAATTTCTTTGTTCAATTTCTTGGTTAAAAATGCTTTTTCTAATTATCAAAGAGGGGCTTTCAGCCCATATGAATTCTAGGCTTGTTAATGTTTGTTTTTCAATCGTCGATGGCATTTTTAACGGCGATAGATTTTGCATCTTTAAACATTTTTTAATTAAGAAAACTTCATAAGTTTTTATAACTAAAAAAGAATATATTCATAATTAAATTTAATTTTTAGGCGGGTTTGGAAGCGAGATAAGTTATAATAATACGAGTATAAATAGGGTTAATTGAGTGATTTAATTTTTGTATTAAAATGTACTTAAAAACACTAATTTACAATTAAAAACCCTAAGAAATATTGACACATAATTTAATAAAATTTATCACTTTAAATTAAATGAAAATTTAATTTAAAATTTATGCTTCCAACCCAATTGCAATCTGAAAATCCCGCCCAAATTGGGGCTTTGGCTATGGCGCCAGCAGTAGCAACAGCTTTTAATTTGGTGACCGCATTTGCGCTTAGTTATTTATTTGCGCCCACCGCTGAGGCAGTTAGAAGCTGTAACAAAGCTTCTAAAAAATTGGATGATTTAAAATCAGAATTAATAGAGGGGCAATATTCGAAATTAGTTCAAGATGTTGAACAAAATCCTCAAAATAAAGTAAGATTAGTGGGGCAATTTGTAGATGATGTTTTCGGTGACATGAAATCAAAATATCCAAAGCATTATGTAAATATTAAAAGTGACCTATCGTCAATTATTATCGATAAAAATGCGAATTTTGTTCCGGAGTTAATTCAGTTTTTTAGACAAAATAATCGATATGATGCTATAGAAAAGGTGTTTTTCCTATTAGACAAAAAAAATATTATTCCCGATGTTTTAAATTTAAAACATTTTGCTGGATATCCAACACATTTAATTTTTAATCAAAATTTTAAAATGGTTACGGGATTGCTTGAATATCTAGATGAAAGAAATGAGGGTAGGGTTATTGAGATTCTTACAAACAAAGATAATGGTATTTTTAATGCAACAATATTAGATGCTACGTCATTAATCGGATCCGTTGCAACTCCTGAATTTTTGAATGTTGTTACAGAATTATATTCATCTTTAGCTTACAATAACCCTTCTTTTGTTGAAATAAAAGAACAAAACTTAATGTTACCAAATGAAAATTTTCAAAAAATTTTTACAGAGGACTATTTTCAATCATTGTCCGCAAAAAATTCTAAAAAATTATCAAGATTGTTAGCAAAAAATGAATCTTCGAGAAAAATTCTGGGGGAGAAGATAGATGAATTAGTGGAAAGATTTGATTTAAATCCTTGCACCCCCTACAAAGAAGGTGGTTATGAGGGAACTACTCTAAAAGATGTGGGAGAATTTCAAACTATGCTTGATACCTTAAAAAGAGGAGGATGTATTAGTATCAGAGAGGATGCAAAGCAAAATTTTTTAAAGTTTATGAAATCTCAAGTTCATAAAAAAATAGCCCAAAAACTTATGAGTGATGGAAGTAAAATTACTGTAGTTAGTGGTTTTATACAAGG
>JBIIFQ010000134.1:0-3824 GCA_044237235.1 Rickettsiales bacterium | reverse complement strand
CAAAGCAAATATCGGTAACGGCATAGTTTCCAATAAAATTTTCATAAACGCATTGCTCTGGGACATTGCAAGAAGTTATCTGTGGAGAGCAAGACCCAAAAGCTATATCAAAAGCAAAAGTCCCATTGATACAAGTATATTTTGGCGTTCCCGAGTAACCAGATTTACAGTTTATGGATTGAGGAGCGCTAGTGGATTGAACCGTGGTTATTGATAAATCGGTATTTGCACTCAAGGGAACATTACAATTTAAATTACAAGACCCAGAAGCAATATTAAAAGTTCCATTGATACAAGTATATTTTGGCGTTCCCGAGTAACCAGCTTTACAGCTTATGGTTAGAGGAGTGCTAGTGGATTGAACTGTGGTTATTGATAAATCGGTATTTGCACTCGAGGGGACGGAGCAAGGCAATTCAGAACCCGCCAACGCACCTTCATATTTTTTCATTTTCCATTTTTTATAAAAATATTCTTCGGTGTCGCCTTTTTCTTTAGTGGTTAAATTGCGATCGAAAAAAGCAATTTCACCAATATTGCCATTAACAAAACTAGCTGGAGACGCGCCATTTCTGCAACCAATTGCAAGTTCGGCTGTGTTGAGAGTTGATGAGGTGAGGGTGTCGCTTTGCGTTGAGCTTACACCGTTAACAGTAATCTCGATTTGCGAGCCCTTAATTCTTGAAAGGCGAATTAAATTAGGTTTATTGATATTAGCTTTTTTCGCTCCCAAAACACTTAAGGTGGTTGTTGAATCTTTAACGCTAAATTTATAATAACCGCCATTTAATTCCAAAGAAAACGGAAAAGCAGTTGCCGTGGCATTATTTTTTTCGAGAATAATGCCATCATCCAAACTAGTTGGGCTAAAGATTAAGTATAAAGTAAAATCTTCGGAATTATTAACAATAGATTGGCTAGGAATCGTCATGCAATTGCTTGAAGTTTTTTTAAAACTGGCGGTCGGTAAGCCATTAATTGCCGATAAAATATAAGTCGGCAGGTTTGCTGAAACTGGATTGCCAACAATTGGATAGGTTGATCTTGGATTGGTATCTTTCCACATTGAAATCGTCGACTTATCATCTTTTTCTGTGTCGAAGGCTTTGTCGGAAGTGGCATCAAGCCATAAAGATAAATCATCAATTCGCGAAATTCTCGACGATTTTGAAAGATTGCGAGCGCCTTTTAACGAGGCTTCGGAAAACATTTCGATTGCTTGGGTAATGCCACCAATTAAAATGCCGATAATAATTATGGCGATAGATATTTCAATTAAACTGAAGGCTTTTCTTGTCATTAAATTGCAATTTTTTTTGAAAAATATTTTGAAATTTTACAAAAAAATTATTAAATTTCCAAGTTAAAAATAATATTTTAGAAATTGAATTTTTTTATGAATTATTTGCGTAAAATATAGCCGAAATTTCTGATGGTTTGCAGATAATGTGGTTGTTTGGGGTTGACTTCAATTTTTTTACGCAAACGCGTGATGCTGACATCGATACTTCTCTCGTCAACTCCGCCTAGCATTTCCGATAATTTATTGCGAGCGATGGCATTGCCTTGATTTTCCGCTAAAATTTTTAAAATTTTTGCTTCGCTTTCAGTGATGTGAATAAATTCTTCAGCTTTTTTTAAGCGCAATTGATGAGGATTAAAACTAAAATCACCGAAGAAAACCAGATTTTGATTATCAATTTTTTCTTCGACAATATTAGTAATATTATTTTGCGTTCTTTTTAAAATATTATTGATGCGAAGCAAAAGTTCTTTCGGCTCAAATGGCTTGGGCATGTAGTCATCGGCGCCAACTTCAAGACCTTTGATGCGATCATCTTGCTCTCCGCGAGCGGTAAGAATAATGATTGGAGTAGTGTTCAAAGAGAGGCGAAAATTATGAGTAAATTCAATGCCATTTTGATTTGGAAGCATGACATCGACGATTAATAAATCAAATTTTTGAGCGTTTAAAAATAATTTTGCTTCTTCGGTATCCTTTGCTAAAGAGGTTTCGAAGCCATTTTCTGTTAAAAATTTTCCAAGAAGATTACGAAGACGAGTGTCATCATCAATAACTAAAATTTTTAATATTTTTTTCATAATTATTTTAAATTTTTGGCAATCTCGTCAAATTTTTTAAGCTTTGCAAGAATTCGTTCAAGCGAATCGAGGCGAAGCATACACGGACCATCTGAAGGTGCGTTATCTGGGTCTTGATGAGTTTCCATAAATAAACCAGCAACTCCAACCGCAACGGCCGCCGATGCTAAAGTTTCAACAAATTCTCTTTGTCCGCCACTAGCGCCACCAAGTCCTCCGGGTTGTTGAACCGAGTGCGTTGCATCAAAAATAACTGGGCAACCGGTTTTTGCCATAATCGGCAAACTACGCATATCCGAAACTAAAGTGTTGTAACCAAAGCTAACGCCACGTTCAGTTAACATGATTTTGTTATTGCCATTGTGATCGATTTTTTGCACGATATTTTGAGCGTCCCAAGGCGCTAAAAATTGCCCTTTTTTTACGTTAATAATTTTGTTAGTTTTTGAGGCGCAAGCAAGTAAATCGGTTTGGCGACACAGAAAAGCGGGGATTTGCAAAACATCAACTTCATCACAATTAGCTAAAAAATTACATTGTTCTTCATTGTGAATGTCGGTCAAAATTGGGCAATCAAAATTCTTTTTAATTTCAGCAAAAATTGGTAAAGTATTTTCCAAGCCCATGCCTCTTTTGCTTGAAACACTTGAGCGATTGGCTTTATCAAAAGATGATTTATAAATAAAATTTATTTTTAATTTATCGCAAATCTTTTTAATATTTTCTGCCATCATCATTGAATGGTCGCGAGACTCTGTTTGACAAGGTCCGGCAATTAAAACAAAGGGTAAATTATTTGAAATTTCAAAATTTTTGAATCGAATTGTACGCATTTTTATTATGTTGAATTAGAAAATTAAACTTTTATTGTTTTTATATAATAACACTAAAATAAAAATTTCAAATAACAATTTATTTTCATTTACAAAATGTTCGCCAAGCCTTTTAGTTTGATATTAGTTTATGTAGTCGCATGTTTTAATCTATTATTTATTTTATCACCATTTTTAGCAGTTTTATTACCTTTTATTGATTATCAAAAGGGTGAATTTATCATCTCCGGCTCAATATTTAGTAAACTCGTCGATGTATTTGGAATTGTTATTTTCCTTATCAGTTTTTTAATGCTATTTTATTTATTTTTAGATTTTATTTTTGGCTTTTCAGTCCGATCTTCTTTAAAAAAATGTAAGAAATATGAAAAATATAAAGAATATGATTTTCTTACTCCAATTATGTCGCAAGTCAAAGAAAAATTTGGCGAAAATTCGGTGCATTTATATATAAAAAATTCTAATGAAATAAACGCTTATGCCGTTGCTAGTCTTGGCTCTAGAGCAATAGTAATTACTCGTGGATTAATTGATCATTATCTAGTTTTATGTCCCGAGCCAAAGATGTTTTTGTCAGCGGTTAGAAGTGTTATTTCGCACGAAATGTCGCATTTAATTAACAAAGATTTTTTGCCAAGTTTTATTGTAATCACTAATCAAAAAGTCACTAATTTTATCAGTAAAATATTGCGTTTAATTTTTATTGGATTAGCCAATTTAGCCTCGGTTTTCCCATATGGCGGAAGGTCTTCAGCCTATTTAATGTCAACCGGTTACAATGTTTTTAACAGCGTATTTACTTTTTTTAATTCGGTGATTGTTTATAATGTTTATGAATTTTTGCGAAAATTCACCTCACGCTCAATTGAATATCGTTGCGATAAACAA
>JBIIFQ010000133.1:0-3842 GCA_044237235.1 Rickettsiales bacterium | reverse complement strand
TCACTTGGAAGCTCTCTAAAAATGGTGCCGTTGGTTTCGATTTGCACTAAAAATTTTAACAAAATTAATTCTTTACAAAGTTTTTCAATTGGTTGACGCATCGGCTCTCCGCCGGTAATAACCACTAATTTTCTAACAATTTTTCCTTGCGAATTTTTAGAAAATTCAACGACTTTTTGTAAAATTTCCGTCAATGAAAAATTTTTAAAATTATCGAATTCGGTGTCGCAAAAATTACATTTTAAATTACAACCGCCGAGACGAATAAATATCGCTCCCTGCCCAACGAAAGGTCCTTCACCTTGTAGGGTTGGAAATATTTCTTGGATGTCCAAAAAATCTCCCGAATGTTGTTCTATTTTTAAAATTTTATTTTTACCAAACATAGACTCTTGAAAATATTTTTTTTATAAATTAAATGATAATTTATTACAAAAATTCATCAACAAAATTTTTTTAATTATGCAAAAACTCAATAATAAAACAAACTTCGGCACAAAAAAATTATTCAAAGGACTTTATAATTTTGGCAAAAAAATCACTTCTTCAAAAATAATTTTTGCTTCAATTTTTTTAATAATTGGTTCGTTACTAACTTATTCATGTCAACAACATCAAGACTTCAAACCCTATAAAAAATCATATCATTCGCATTTTTTTCATGATTTTGAAGATGATTTTAATGATGATTTTTTCGCCGAATTCGACGAAATGCATGAAAAAATGGAGCGTGCTTTTAAAAATCATCGCCAAATAATGCGCCAAAATTTTGCGGAAAATGAAAAACTTGGCAACCCTTCTAAATTATCAAAAATCCAAGCTTCTTTGCAACATTTTGAAGATGAAAAAGCGCATAATTTTGAATTACAATTTTCTGGAATTAAACCCGATGAAATCAACGTTTTAATTGAAAAAAATTATTTGATTTTTAGTTCAAAAAAAGCTGATATTGTTGGCACAAAAGATAATAATCAATCAACGCAATCAAGCTCAAGCGCCGATTTTTATTATGCTTCATATTTACCAGAATATGATGAAAAAATTTCTCCCGAAATTGTTAAAACTAATGAAAAAATTAGCGTAAAATTGTTAAAAAAACTTGGCAATAAAAATGAAAATTCTTCAATTAAGAAAAAGAGGAAAATTTAAATTTATTATTCTTGATCATCTTAATTAATTGAACCGCATAAATTAAGAAAGTAATTTACAATATTAATTAACTTTTTATAAGTAAAAAGGTTTTAAAATCTTTATTCTTAATGTTGTTTAATTAAAAATGCTAAGCTCCTCATCTGCAAATATTTTTGGATCTTTAAACTATCTATTTCAAGAGCAATCTTCAAACGAAAGCCAAGCCTTGCCCGACGCTCCATTTAGTTTAACTGGTGCGGTTAGCGGTGGAAACGCTTTTGCCTCTCCGCTAACTCCCAATCAACAACCTAAAAAGAGAAAAATTTATTTAGATTACGCTTCATTTTATCGTTTATGGCGCCCCGAACAACTAGCGCTAATAATTGCCAAACTTCAACAAGAAGAGTTTGAGGTTGCTTTCATTCAAAATGATGTAAATGGAAATATTTTTGCAAGTTCAATTGAAGATAAAGCTGAAGGCGACAATAAATATGATTACAAATTTAAAGATAAAAATGGCGAAGAAAAAGGCATTTTTGAGCTTTCAGATGATTTTATTAAAGAAAATTTTTCTAAACTCGATCGCGAAAAGAGCATTGAAGGACTTGGCTTAGTCCGCGATGAATCAATTATTTTAAGTTTTGATCAATTTGATCAAATTCATAAAGTTTTTACGCAAGAACATTGGGATGATAAGGAAAGAGTAAGCGTTAGAAGCTCTTTGTCTTATGGTTTTTTGGATGGCGCTGTTGAAAAACGCAAATCATATGAGAGTATAGTTGCTTCGATTAAAGAAAATGATGTTCGTTACGCTAATGAATTAATAAATTTATTTAAACATGAGGATTTTAATATAGAAGATCCGGATACATTAGTTGCGTTAAATAAATTAAAGAAAGTAAACACTTTTGATTTTGAAATTATTTTAAGTAACATAAAAAACGAAAAAACATTAGAAGCTTTATTTGACAAGATTCCATCTCTTTCTGTCTTCGACAGTAGCTCTGATGAAGATAAAGATACAATAATATCAACGCAAAAATTGATTTTAAAAGAATTGTGGTTTTGGTGTTCAGATACTGAAGCTGTAGTTAATAGGGCAAGAACTTTTGATGAATTTAGGGATAAAACAGCTCATGAAATCGCCACTTCAATTTATCCATATTCGCTTTCCAGTCTTCTTTTGAAGACTCCGAAACCTCCTTCATTTGATATTTTAGAAAGATACCCAGAAGAAAGCGTTTTAGAGATTTTTGCATCTTCAGGATATGATGATGGTGATGCTATGATTAAGAAGCTTTCAATTATTGTTGAACAACGAAAAAAAGAAACTTCTTTTGGCGAAAAAATCGAGGTTAACTTTATTCTTAGTTCTAACGCTAACGATGAATCATTCGAATTTAGTTTAAAACTTTCAGATAAAGAACATAAATATTCCTTAAGATTACTGCATTTTATTGAATTATTTTCAAACTCAGAAATCAATCAACATTTTAATCTTACCGAGCGATTTGGTAATGATATCATTAACTATTTGGAACAAAAAAATCTGCTGGGAATTTGCAATTCCTTTTCTTTAAATAATCATTCAAACTTTCTTGAGCAATTAAATGATAATCAAAAAACACAATTTATAGATTTATTGAAAACTAAAACTAGCGAAGAAAAAGCCTCAGGCTCGATTGACGAAACCTATAAAGTCAGAATATTATCAATTTTACAACATCATTTAGATCAACCTGAAATATTAGAATTAACAAAATCTATATTAAAAAAATTTAGTAATAATCAATATTCGTACGATTTTTCATTTTACGATATTAATTTAACTCCCACATTTCAAGATTTACTACTTGAAATGCATGATTCCAATGAAATTGATTTGCAGAGAATTGAATTTAAAAAAAATAATTATCTCTATCTCAAATTTAATAAGGCAGATAAATCAGATGAAAATATAAATAGATCTTCAAAAGAATTAACATCATCGCCTTTGCAAATTACCTTATTAAATTTAAATGAAAAATATTTAAAAAGAATCAAAGCTGAAATTACCTCTGGAGAGTTGGATGCTAGCAAAATTTTAAGTATAAATGTTCGTGGAATTGGAGGGGGAGATTCAGGCTCAGAAAACACTAAAAAAGAAGATTTATTAACTGAATTTGTTGAGTTATTTCCAAATTTAAAGCATGCAAAAATTGATACAAAAGATATTCCCGAATTTAAATCACAAAGATTTATACTAGAAATCTACGATTCTTCACAATCTTCCAAACCCCCAGTAAATGTTCAGCCAATTCAATCTTCGCAACAATCGCAATTTCAATTTGATGCCACTAAAAAAGGTGATGCAATTTTTATAGGTAATGCAGGAGGAAGTGGTGCCGACAAAAAAGACACCCCAAACATATTTTCAATGAAAAAAACTGGAAAAATTATTAAGCGTCCAGCTAATCATAAAAAATCACTATACCTTAGAGAAGCTTCACAACATTTGAATCCAAATTTCGCAAGCATAAATCATAATTTGTTTGTTGATGTTGATCCATCTAAAGCAACTCCAGTCGGAGAAATTGAAAAATTTTCAATAAAAGAATTCGAGAGCACAGAAACACAACTTGAAAGAGATTCTTCACAAGACAAAACTATTTGTTCTTTTTCAAAAACTTTAAAAAGTGGAAAAAAAACTGCACTCCCCTCAATCTCTCCTG
>JBIIFQ010000132.1:0-3849 GCA_044237235.1 Rickettsiales bacterium | reverse complement strand
TCCAGAATATGTTGATGGCAAGCTAGCAGATTGTTCGATGGATCAACTTCTCATTGAAGCTATAATTGTCAATAGAGCCAAAGAACTATTAGTTGATAATGGAATTGCAGTAGAAGATGGAATACCTTCAGAAGCATTTAATTTATTTATTATCAAAAAAGCTTTGGAAATAAAATTTCAGCTGGAAGAGAATACTGAGCAATCAGAATTTGATTTCCAAACTATATATACTCAGATAAACATTGATAATTTTTTTAGTTCTGCAAATGAATTACCTGAACACAGCGTTCAAATTAAAATATTAGAAGATGCATCGAAGGCCCTTAAAGATCAATTATGTAATCTAGATTTTAAATTAAGCACTCTTGAGCTGGCTTCAAAGGAATCTTCAGATGAAGCTCAATTGGATAATCAACCCGCAATTTCTGCAACTATTCAAGAAGAAGAAGCGTCCGCAGAATCTGATCTGCAAACAACAGAACCATTAGAAGCGGAGGGGGAGGAACCTCTTGTGCTGATCTCGCAAAATAAAAAAAACCCTAGATTGGGCACAACTCCAGTTTTCACGCAAGCAAGTGCAGGAGTCAATGATAATGAGGGTAATTCGATTTTTCAAGCTGGTGAACAAGAATCGGATTCAGCTTTTAATTCAGATGAATTATTAGGGGAAATATTACCTAATCCAGAATCACAATTGGGATCAGGCATTGAAAACACAAATGAATCTTCAGATGATGGGCGGCTCGTTTACGAACCTTTCTCAGGACAATTAATATTTATATCAAATTCTGCAGCGCCTCCCCTAGCCTCATACCCTCCAGCACCAACAGAAGAAGTTTCGTCAAATCCATTAACCAAGTCAAGTGCGATCACTCTTCTTAGAGAAATGTTAGAAGTAAGGGAGGTTAATGAAAATCCTTATCAAAATAATTCTCCGCAAAACTCAGGAGGTCTTGAAGATGATGAAAATAATTTTAATCAGCCACAACAAGTTAATGTGGGGCAAATTAATGATTATAATCAACATCGAGAAAATAATCATTCTCAACCCTTAGAAGAAAAGGAAGAGGAAAAAATTAAACAATCTTTTACAAATCTTTTTATTAGATGTTTAATCGAAAAAAAAGAATCGATTCCAGATAAACAAAATTCGAATCAGAATTCACAAACCCTATATTTACAAAATGAAAATAACGCTCCAAGCGAACCGCAGGATCAGAAATCGTCCGCAGAATCTAACACCCCAGAAGAAATAATTCTTAACAAAGAAGAGCTTACGAACTGCACAATTAAAATTAGTGATCATTTGGCTTCTGAATATCAAAAATTATTAGAGAAACTTAAAACGCCGAGGGAGGTTGTAAATACTAATAGAATAATAGGTCTTCAAGCTGAGGATGATGAAAATAGCTCAGAGCATAATCAAGAAGAATTAAAAAAAGAAGATTCCATACAAATTCAAGATCCAATAATTTATTGTGGCGTTGGTATTCGAATGAAATTAGAAACGGAAATAATTGATGGCAAAGAATATTATTTAGAAATAGTTGACATTTTTGATGATTCGGCACTTGATAAAGAAAAGCATATGAATAAAAAAATTAGCGAAGTTAAAATCAAAAAATTAGATAATAGTTATGAATATCAATCAATAACATCTATTTTCAAAGAATGTAACGATATTGATAAATTTTATGCAAAAATTTCTAGTATTTTTCATGACCCTTCGGAAGAAAAAATTGGTTTAAAATTTAAGGATGAGAAATCTCTAGGTGGAGAATATACAAAAAAAATATTTCGCCCACAGGAGAGATCATCTATTAAACTAGAAAATATAATGGATGTGAATAATTCCTTAAACTCAATTCGCCCTAAATCTACTCAACTCACAATCACCTCAGAACAACAAACATTATAAAAATCTTAACTACGCCAATACGTCACGCATTGAATAAAATCCAGCCTTTTGAGCACTTCCCCAAATGCAAGCACGAATCGCGCCTTTAGCAAAAATATCCCGACTCGAAGCCTTGTGCGCAAGTTCAATTCTCTCGCCTTCGCCGGCAAAAATTACGGCGTGATCGCCAATTACATCGCCTCCGCGTAAAGTCGCAAAACCAATTTCACCTTTATTACGTTTTTGTTCTTTGCCAACTCGCGCCATAATTGCACTTTGTTCTAACTCAACTCCCCTGCCCTTTGCCACCGCAGAACCAAGAGATAAAGCCGTTCCCGAAGGTGCATCAATTTTTTTATTATGATGCATTTCTAAGATTTCAACATCAAAATCATCATGTAAAATTTCGGCGACTTTTTGCACTAAATTCATTAATAAATTAACGCCGAGCGACATATTTGAAGACCAAATAATTACAGTTTCCGTTGCAAAATTTGCGAATTTTTGCTTTTCTTCTTCTAAGAATCCCGTGGTCCCACACACTAAAACTTTTTTATATTTTGCACATTTTTCGGCAATTTCTAAACTCAAAGAAGGTGAAGAAAAATCGATTACCGCATCGCAAGATTTTACAAATTCATCAATGTTTGAAGTGATTAAAATATTATTTTTGTCAAAACCCAAAAACTCTCCCAAATCAAGCCCTTCAAGACCTGAAGACTGCCTTACTAAACCCGAAGATAATTCGGTTATTTCATCTTTAATCACCAAAGAACCGATTACTCGCCCCATTTTTCCACTAATTCCCGTTACCGCAATTTTCATAAATAATTTGGTTAAGTTTAAATTAAAAAAATTTTATTTTAAAAGATTAATTGCGAAAATTTAAAATGAAACCTGTCGTTATTTTACGTAAATAAAATTAATCCAAAACAATACCTCTTTGATCAAGCATCGCAGAAGCATTTGGACTAGAAATAAAGCTATTTGAAGGGTGAAGACTGTGATCGCTCGAAGATCTTGAATCTTGATTTTGACCAGAATTCTGTTGTTGATTTTTTTTGCCAAAACAATTGCAAAACATGGTTTTTAAAAAACTAAAACAAGTTGGATCTGGATCTTTTATTACAAATTTATCGCCTTCTAATCTTAAAATTTTTTCTTCATTGCTTGCAATTTTTGGTAAATATTCTTGAAAACTATTTCTTCGCGACGAAGACTCTTGAAAACTACTTCTCATCGATGAAAAATTTTGAAGACTTCCTCTTCTTGATGATTCATGCGAAGATCTGGCATTTTGAAGACTTCCCCTTCTAGACAACTCAGCTGAAGATCTAACCGCAATTCCTCGCTCAAGAACTTCTTTGGCAAAATTTAGATTTGTTGTTAATTGCTTTTCAAAAATACATTTTTCTTTTAAGGCATTAAAATCTGGATTAAAATTCCATTTTTTTGGACCGCGGGGCTTTTCAATAAATTTTTCAAAAGAAACTTTTTCTTGATTTTTTTGCAATTCAATATTTTCCAAAAAATTATACAAACCAATTGCCGAAAAACCCAATTTAACTCCATTTACATCAATTCTTAGCATATTTTTTTTATTATATTCAACTTCATTTTGATTGAAGGGAATCGAACAATAATCCAAATATTCAAAAGCGATTTCTAAACTATTAAAAAATTCTTTTTGATGTCGCTCTTCAATCGCGATTGGAGATGTTTCATAGGTTTTTTTGTAATCTTGAATTTTTATTTCAACATCTTGCAAGAAAAAATCATTTTTATATTCTTTTATGTTTAATGAATCAAGCTCGGGGAAATTTTGCGGAACCTTCCAACCACTTGATAACATTAGTTTCATCAAATTTTTATCAAAATTTTTTGGATTAACTATTTCCGCAAAATAATTTGTCATCGCTTGATGAGTTTTGGCGGAATTGAGATTTTCACCC
>JBIIFQ010000131.1:0-3894 GCA_044237235.1 Rickettsiales bacterium | reverse complement strand
GCAACCTAATTCCATGGCGATTGAGGCATCCGAAGCCGTTCCGACTCCAGCATCAACCAACACCGGCACTTTCGATTGCTCGATAATAAATTGAATATTTAAAGGATTTTGAATGCCAAGCCCAGAACCGATAGGTGCCGCCAAAGGCATAATTGCGCAACAACCAATATCTTCGAGTTCTTTGGCAACAATCGGATCATCGGAAGTATAAACCATCACTTCAAAACCCTCTTTAATCAAGAGTTCCGAGGCTTTTATGGTTTGCACAACATTCGGATAAAGAGTTTTTTCATCGGCTAAAACTTCAAGTTTAACTAAATTCCAACCTCCGGCTTGACGCGCCAAACGCAAAGTTCGAACCGCATCTTCGGCGGTAAAACAACCCGCGGTATTTGGCAAATAAGTATATTTTTGAGGGCTTAAAAAATCTTGCAACATCGCCTCACCTTTCTTTTCAATATTGACGCGACGCAGAGCCACCGTAACAATTTCAGCGCCCGAAGCTTCTACCGCTAATGCCGTTTCTTGAAAATCTTTATATTTACCAGTTCCGACCAATAATCGTGAATGAAATTTTTTACCAGCAATTTCAAAAAAATCATTTTCTAAATTCATAAATATATTATATTAAACCGAATTGTGCGGGGAATAAAAAGATTATAATCCAAACTAGCGGAGCCACGAGAATCATGCCGTCAAGACGATCTAAAACTCCACCATGTCCAGGGATAATATCGCCCGAATCTTTAACGCCAAAAATTCTTTTAAATTTTGATTCGACTAAATCGCTAATTTGCTCAACGACTGAAATTAAGATGCTAATTAGCAAGAAAAATATTATGCTTCCGGGGAAAATCATGGCAGAAATTACGCCAATTCCCATGCTGGCAAGCACTCCGCCGATTAATCCCGACCAAGTTTTGTTAGGACTAATTGCTGGTGCAATTTTTACGCCACCCAAAGATTTTCCAGCAAAAAAAGCAAAAATATCGGTCGCCCAAATTATCGCAAACATCCAAAACAAAATTTCATTATCGAGAATGCGAATTGAAACCGCGCAATAAAGAGGAATTGCGATATAAAAAAAGCCGATTAAACGCCACTTTTTTTTGTCGGGCATTTTGCGCGACATTTCCGCCCATTCAAACGCCATCAAAACCGCCACCATAATCACTAAAAAAATAAATAATTTTTGTGAACTAAAAATGGCAAATAATGCGATGGGAACCATCACCAAAGAACTAATTATTCTTTTGCGAGTATTGTCGGAAGGGTCAAGATAATGAACTTGCGCCACTAATTTATTAAACATCAATAAAGTAAAATTATACACCAAAATTGGTAATTTTAAAATTTTCAAAATCTTATCTTTTTCCATAACGTCTCTCTCTTTTGTTAAAATTATTAATTGCTTTGAGCAATTCGGATTTATTAAATTCTGGCCAAAATTTTTCACTAAAATAAAGTTCAGTGTAAGCAATTTGCCACAATAAAAAATTACTAATTCGCAAGTCTCCCGCCGTTCTAATTAAAAGATCCGGATCAGGAATTTCAGGATGATAAAGATTTTTTTTAAACAAATCTTCGTCGATATTATCGATGATAATTTCTTGATTCTTAACCGCAACAGCAATTTTCTTGACTGCGTCAACAATTTCTTGGCGAGCACCATAAGAAAATGCCACATTTAAAGTAAGTTTTGTGTTATTTTTTGATAATTCTTCAACTTGTTCAATTTTATTTTTCAATCGCTCTTCAACATTATCTAGATTTCCCGACACAATAATTTTTATACCGCGACTCATTAATTCCGTCGACTCTTTTGAAAGATAATCATAAAGCAAATCCATCAAATATTTAACTTCATCTTGTGGACGATTCCAATTTTCCGAAGAAAAGGCGTAAATTGTTAAATATTTTACGCCAATTTCGATGCAATTATCAGTAATTTTTTGCACATTATCCGCCCCCATTTTATGCCCAATTTTGATTGGCAAAGATTTGCTTTTGGCAAAGCGGGCGTTGCCATCCATTATGATGGCAATGTGGTTTGGAATTTTAGCCCCAGAATCTGTTGATGTTTTTTTAGAAAAAAAATTTAACACTAAAGTTAGATTTTCATTAAATCTTTTTCCTTGCCTTCGACCATTTGATCAACTTTAGCAACAAACTCATCGGTAATTTTTTGAACAATCTCGGTGAAACCGTGAACTTGATCTTTCGAAGCTCCAAGCTCTTTTTCATTTTTCTTGAAATCATCTAAAGCATCACGACGAATATTGCGTAGAGCAATTTTTTTATCTTCACCATATTTTTTGGCAAGCTTAACTAAATCACGACGACGCTCTTCGCTAAGTTTTGGAATTGAAATTCTGAGCAAAGTGCCATCAACCGCAGGATTAAAACCTAAATTTGAATTAGTGATGGCTTTTTCCACCGCTCTAACATTTTCGCGATCCCAAACTTGAATCGAAAGCGTTGTCGCTTCAGGCACGGAAACGTTGGCTAATTGCGAAATTGGCATGAATTGACCATAAACTTCAACTCGAATTGTATCGAGTAAATTAGGGCTGGCACGACCAGTTGAAATACTATCCAAATCTCTTTTTAAAGAACCAAGAGTGTCGTCCATTTTTTTACGAGCCTTATCGGCTAATTGATTTATCATAAATTTTAAATTTAGTTGATTATTGTGAATTTTCCTCTGCCCAAAATAACTTCTTGCAGAGCATTTTGCTCTTTGATCGAGAAAACTATAATTGGCAATTTATTATCTTTGGCAAGCGTGATGGCAGTTTGGTCCATAACCCTTAAATCTTGCTTAATGACATCAATATATTTAAGTTTCTCATAGCGAATCGCATTTTTATCAAGCTTAGGATCGGCGGAATAAACGCCATCAACTTGAGTGCCTTTCAAAATAACATCGCAATTCATTTCAACGGCACGAAGCACCGCCGCCGTGTCGGTGGTGAAGAATGGATTACCCGTTCCCGCCGCAAAAATAACAATACGTTTTTTTTCGAGATGGCGCGCCGCCCGTCTTTTTAAATAAGGCTCACACACATTATTCATCGGGATCGCCGACAACATTCTTGTTTCAAGATTATGTTTTTCTAAAGCACTTTGCAAAGCTAAACCATTAATGCAAGTGGCAAGCATGCCCATGTAATCCGCCGTGACTCGCTCCATGCCTTCCGCCGCCTTAGAAACTCCACGAAAAATATTGCCTCCGCCTACAACGATACTAATTTCGCAACCTAGTTCATAAGCGGAAATAACTTGTTGGCAAATTTTTTGAATGGCTTTGATATCGTGACCGAATTGAAGGTCGCCCATCATCGCTTCGCCCGAAACTTTAAAAAGTATTCTTTTAAATTTTAATTCTGAATTCATGTGGATGTAAACTATGGATTAAAGCTAAAATAAATTAAATTGATTAATTTTTAAAAATCAATTTCAAACTCTAATTTATTTTTTTTAAAATGAACTATGTTTTTAAAAATTTTTAAAAATAAAATCAAAAAAATTAATTAATTTGCCATAATTTTGCTAAATAATTCAGCCGGCAAGCTTCCGCCCGTAATTTTTTGCGTTGGCGAATTATCATCGTTACCAATCCAAATTCCAACAATTTTTTCATCATCAAAACCTATGAACCAAGCATCGCGGAAGTTTTGACTAGTGCCGGTTTTGCCATAAATTTCAGAATTAATATTAGCAATTTTTCCGGTGCCAGTTTCCACAACCTCTCGCAAAATAATTTTTGTCGCCTCAATCGCTTTTGCAGAAAAAATTTGTGCTAATTTGGAACCTGATTTTTGATATAAAATTTCATCATTTTGATTGCTAATTTGCGAAATTACATAAGGAATTACTGGCGTTCCATCATTG
>JBIIFQ010000129.1:0-3914 GCA_044237235.1 Rickettsiales bacterium | reverse complement strand
CAGTAAAAAACCGCATCATGAAAATCATGATGCCAAAGTTTTCTTGGCAAATATTTTTTCAATTTTGCTTTACAGCCTTTTTATTTTTGTAATTATTTTACAAATTTTCATGCCATTTTTTATGAAAATTTTATTTCCCGGATTCTTTTCGGATCCAGAGAAATCAAGCCTTCTCATTAGTTTTTCACATATAACAATTTTTTATTTAATTTTTATTTCATTGGTTTCATTATGTTCGGGAATTTTAAATTCAATTAACAAATTTGCCATTCCCGCTTCGTCACCAATTATTTTAAATTCGACTTTAATATTAATGATTTTGCTATGTGGTGAAATGTTTCCAAACTATGGCTACGCTTTATCCTGGGGCGTTTTTATTGCCGGTATTTTGCAATTTATTTTCGTCGGTTTTGCAGTTTATAAAAGTGGTTTTTTAGTATATCCAAAAATACCAAAACTTAATCCAGATATTCGTAAATTTTTTCGCAAATTATTACCAGGAATAATCGGCGCCAATGTTATGCAAATTAATTTGTTGGTCGACTCAATTTTTGCCAGCATGATTATGGGCGCGGTGTCTTATCTTTATTATGCCGATCGCATTAATCAACTTCCGCTCGCCATGATTGGAATCGCCATCGGAATCGCACTTTTACCCAATTTATCGCGACGCATTAAAAATGGAGAATTTGAGTCGGCAATTAAATTGCAAAATGTAGCGTTAGAAGCCGGTTTGATTCTGGTGATGCCTGCTACTCTAGCTTTGACAGTGTTATCTTATCCAATAATTTCAACTTTATTTCAACGCGGTGCATTCGGCGAAAATGAAAGTAATTTAGTTTCGCAAGCCTTAATGTTTTATTCATTTGGCTTACCATCTTTTGTATTGGTAAAAGTTATGGAGCCTTCATTTTTCTCGCGCGGAAACACTAAAACCCCAATGAAAATCGCTATTTTATGTTTGATAAATAATTTAATTTTGAATTATGTTTTTTATATTTTAGAGATGGGTTTTATTGGAATTATTTTGGCTTCGGTTTTTTCAAGTTATTTAAATTTAACTTTGTTAATTTCAAATTTAATTCGCAAAAAACTTTTTTATTTTGAAAAAGATTTTATTAAAAAATTAATTTCAATTTTAATTCCATCAATTGTGATGGCATTTACTCTTCACTTGTTAAAACAATATTTTTTAATTCAAAATTTTAATAAATTTTTTGAATTAGCGATGATGATTTTGCTCGGTTTAATAATTTATTTTATTACCTCTTATTTTTCGGGAAGCCTTAAAATTATTTCGCAAATTGTCAAATTAAAACCTAAAAAAAATGACAATATTATTGCCTGAAGATGAAGAAATTTATCGCCAAAATAAAATAGATTCTTTAAAAAAAACATTGCAAGATTTGGCTGTCAATGTTGAATTTATATGGGTTGGAGATGCTTCAAGGCGTCGAGTAATTTTTCAAATTGACAATAAAAATAATTTAGGATTTTTTAAAGAAAGAACTAAAGAATTAATCGAAATTGATGAATATCCGCTCGCTGAAAAATCAATAAATTTATTGATAAAACCATTAAAAATTTTCTTAAAAAAACAGCAACAAAATTTTATTAATCAAGTCGTTGTAACCAGCTATGACAATGGTTTGGATATTGTTTTTCGTATCAATCGCAAAGCCGATTTAAATGAAGAATTAAAATTTATAAATTTTTCTAAAGAGCATTTTTTAAATTGTTCATTTGCGGTAAAGCAAAATTTAATTCCACTTTTTTTTAATCGCAAAAATCAAATTTTTTGTGGAGATTTAAAATTAAATTTGGAAGGTGATATTTTTCTGCAGGCTACAAAATCAGGGCTTGAACATATTATTAATTTTTTACGCACAGAAATTTCAGCACAAAAAGATGTAAAAAAAATTGCTGATATTTACTCTGGTTTTGGCGTTTATTCTTTTGCTCTTTACAATTTAAAAGCTTCATTTTCATGCTTTGAGGGCTCGCAATCGATGGTTGATGTTATTAAAAGTAACGCTAAAAATTTACAATTATCACAAAAAATCCAAGCCCAATGTCGAGATTTATATGGCGATCCACTTACTGCCAAAGAGCTTGCCGAGTTTGATAATGTAATTATAAATCCTCCTCGTAACGGTGCTGAACCGCAAATTAAAAATATCGCCAAATCAAAAATTAAGTCTTTGCAATATATTTCTTGCAACCCCGAAACCTTTGCCCGTGATGCCAAAAACTTAATTGACTTAAATTATAATATTGTTAATATTTTTGCACTCGATCAATTTTATTCTACTAATCATTTAGAATTGTTAGCTAGTTTTGTTAAGCAATAAAAAATCTTTATAAACCTTTGAAAATTAATTATGTCGCATAAACAAATTGAAATTCTAAACAATCTTCAAGCCTTATATGGCAATACTCCGCTAATCGAAGTCACTTTTAAATATAAAAATAAAAATCGCAAAATTTATGCGAAATATGAGGCATTTAATTTTAGTGGATCAATCAAAGATCGCATCGCCATTCATATTTTAAGAAAAGCCTACGAAACTAATCAAATTAAGGAAGGAGATATAATTGTTGAAGCGACAAGTGGCAATACCGGAATCGCTTTTAGCGCTTTGGGACGCGCTTTGGGACATAAAGTTAAAATTTTTATGCCCGATTGGCTTAGCAAAGAACGCTACGACACCATAGCTTTATACGGTGCTGAGATTATTAAAATTTCCAAGGAGCAAGGTGGATTTTTACGCTCAATCGAAGAAGGCAATAATTTTGTGATAAAAAATAAAAATTCATTTTGCCCACAACAATTTACCAATCTTGAAAATGTTAATGCGCATTTTGAATCAACGGCTCCCGAGATATTTTCGCAATTAGGAAAATTACATTTAAAACTTACTCATTTTATTGCTGGAGTCGGCACTGGTGGCACCATTATGGGCTTTAAAAAATATTGTAAAACTCATAATCTTGACGTTAAATGTCATCCAATGGAACCTTTAAATTCACCAACTTTGAGCACGGGAGGCAAAAAAATCGGCTCCCATCGTATTCAGGGAATTAGCGACGAATTTATTCCGGAAATTTTAAAACTTAATGAAATTGAAAAGATTGTGAGCGTTGATGACGCTGACGCCGTAATCATGGCGCAAAAAATTAATCAAGCGGGTTTGTCGGTCGGAATTTCGTCGGGTGCGAATTTCATCGGAGCCTTGAAATTATTAGAAGAATCGGGTGATGATGAAGCGGTGATCACTACAATTTTTTGTGATTCGGCGCTGAAATATTTATCGACAGATTTATGTCGCGTTGAAAATCTAAAACCACATTTATTAAGTCCAGATGTTGAGATTATAGGCGTTAGAGCTTTTAGTTAAAATTTATTTTTTCATAAATTAAAAAAAATTTGACAATAATTTTTGATTTTGGCAAAATGTAAAGACACCAAAAATTTAACTCAATTTACCATGAAATATCAAAACCTATCCCCAAAAAAAATCGCCAACAAATTTCAACAAAATATCAAAAGACAAATAATATATTCTGAATGTTTTTTAGTTTGGTCACTTAATTGCCTAAACTTTAGATTTACCAATGTTGAATTGATTAATTAAAATTTTAGAAAAAATGTCTCTCAAAAAACAAATGGTATTATTGCCACAGCAAGGGGAATGTGCAGTTGCTAAATTCTTAAAACAAGAAATAAGAAAAACTTTTTACAATGAAGAATGGTGGTTTGTGTTAGAGGATATAGTTCAAGCTCTAACCGATACTAAAGATGCTAAAAATTATATCAAAGTTATGAAGCACAGAGATGAAGGGCTTTCCCAAGGGTGGTTACAATTTGTAACCCCCCTTGAATTTGAGACAAAAGGAGGAAAGCAAAAGATAAA
>JBIIFQ010000130.1:0-3914 GCA_044237235.1 Rickettsiales bacterium | reverse complement strand
AGTGATTAATTTTTGTTAAAAATTGATTCTAAAAGGGATTTTAAAATTATAAAATAAAAGGGTGGAGAATTAAAATTTCTATTTGAATTTGAGTAAGTAGAACTTACTCAAATTCAATAAAGTTATTTTTTAGCTTCAGGTTTTTTAGCTTCAGGTTTTTTATCATCAGCTTTAGCTGGGGTAGCAGTCCCGGCTGCCGGAGTTGCAGTTGTTGTAACAACTTTTTCTTCTTCAGATTTACCGCGACCGACGATGCTGGCAATTAAAAAATTACCTTTTTTCAAGAGAGTAACTCCATTTGGTAATTTTAAATTTTCAGCTCTAAATTTGTTACCAACATGCATTGAAGAAACATCGGCTTCAATAAATTGTGGAATTGATTTTTCACCTTCGCACAAAATTTCAAGACTTCTTGCAACGATATGAAGGAAGCCACCTTTTTTAAGCCCCGGAGATTTATCTTGATTTGAAAAATTGATTTTTGGTTTAGCGCGAATTGGTTTGTTATTTTCACATAACATAAAATCAATATGAACTGGACGATCAGAAACTGGGTCTAGATCGATCTTATGAGCAATAACGCGAGTTTTTTTGTTGTCAATTTCTAAATCAATCACCGAAGTTAAGGTGACACCTTTAAAAAATTGCTGTTCAAAATCTCTTGAATTTAAACTAATGTTGATATTTTTTTCTTTTGAATAAATTACCGCAGGAATCAAACCCTGTCTTTTAATTTTTTTTGAAGCAAGACTTCCAACCTGTTCTCTAACTTCTGCTTTCAACACAATCGACATATTTTCTCCGAAAATTAACAAAATTTATTTAAAATTATTTAAACAAAAACCTAAAACTTATAAAAAAATTAGCAAGTTAAACCACCGCTAAAGCCTTCTAATTCATATTTCTACTCAAAAGATTTATAAGTAAGATTTTAAAATAAAGAAGGTAATTTTATTTTTTACTAAACAATAAATCAAGCAGATTTTATATGTTTTTCAAGATTTTCTAAAACTTCATCGACATGACCCTTAACTTTAACCGAAGACCATGAATCGATAATGCGACCCATTTTATCAATTAAAAAAGTTGATCTGTCGATTCCAAAATATTTTTTTCCAAACATTGATTTTTCTTTAATCACATCGTAGGATTTACAAACCTCTCCATTTTCATCGGCAAGAAGCGAAACTGCTAATTTATACTTATCAATAAATTTACAATGACTCGCAACATTATCTTTAGAAACTCCCAATATTACTGCTTCTAACTTTTCAAATTCAGCATTTTTTTTGCTAAAATCTTGAGCTTCAATTGTGCATCCAGGAGTGTCATCTTTTGGATAAAAATAAAGCACAACATATTTACCTTTTAACTCAGAAAGGCTAATCTCAACACCCTCATCGCTTGTAAGCGAAAATAGAGGTGCCATTTGTCCAATTTCAATTGTCATTTTTCTTAGATGATTTGGTTTTTTTCTTTGTTTTTTCAACAATTTCTTCGCCAGTTTTAATTTGCGAAATTACATCGTTAAATTGTGATTGGCTACATAATCCAAGTAATACAAGATCTCTTGGTTTAATATTTTTCATATTCCAATGCGAACGTGAACGAATGGAGTCGATCATGTTGTCTGTAGTTCCAATCAGTTTTTTAATTTGCCCGTTGGTAATTTCTGGATAATATTTTAAGAGATAAGAAATGCCATCAGGTTTATCTTGGCGACGCGCAATCGGTGTGTATTTTGAGCGTTTTTCGATGGTTTTAGTTTCACTCGAAGCGGTTTTATTTAAAATCAAAGATTTTTCTGGATCAGCTTCACATCTTTTAATTTCTTCGTCGGTCAATTGAGTTGATAAAATTGGATTTTGTCCAATAATTCCCGAAGCAACGTCACCATCGGCAATGCCTTGAACTTCTAGTTCGTGGAGACCACAAAAACGAGCGATTTGAGAAAATGTAAGCGAAGTATTTTCAACCAACCAAACAGCGGTTGCTTTGCGCATTAAAGGTAATTCTTGCATGATTTTAAAAAAATTAAAGCTTTAAAATTTATTTGTTCTAATATTTAAAACTTTATTAACTTTAAAAGCAAGTAAACATTATGTTAATTGTTTTATCTCCGGCGAAATCTTTAGATTTTACCACCAATTTTAAATGTTCAATCGCAACAAAACCAATATTTCCAAACGAAACCTCGTTACTGGTTAATAATTTAAAAAAACTTACAATCGAAAATTTACAAGATTTAATGTCGATTAGTAAAAAACTCGGAGAATTAAATTATCAACGCTTTCAAGATTTTCAAAAAACTTTAGAACGTCAGGCTATTCTTGCTTTTGATGGCGATGTTTATGATGGGATTGATAAAAAAAATTATCATGAAAAAGATTTTGATTTTGCGCAAAAACATTTAGTTATTTTGTCGGGTTTATATGGATTATTAAGACCGCTAGACTCAATAAAGCCCTATCGTCTGGAGATGGGAACTAATTTTAAAGACATCAAATTCTTTATAAAAAACTTATATGAGTTTTGGGAAGATAAAATCGCGCAAGAAATTAATAAAAATCCGGCTAAAAATATTGTTAATCTTGCCTCGCAAGAATATTTTTCAGCGATAAATTCAAAAAAAATTAATAAAAAAATTATTGAAATTAATTTCCAAGAAAAAAAGAACGGCGTTTTAAAAACTATTGGCATAAATTCCAAAAAGGCGAGGGGATTAATTACTAATTTTGCAATTAAAAATAAAATTTCTAACCCACAAAATTTACAAGAATTTAATGAAGAAAATTATCGATTTAATCCAAGTCTTTCTAGTAACGAAAAGTGGTTTTTTATAAGATGAAAAATTCCCAAAATTATCAATTTAAAAAATTCCTAATTCATCAATTTGATGAAGTTGAAAGCACCAATGATTTGGCGTTTTCTTTAGCGGAGAATAAACAAATTTTTGCCAATCAAATTATTGTCGCCAATAAACAAAATAAAGGGCGCGGACGGCTTAATCGAAACTGGGAATCGCCACAAGGTAATTTATATTTTTCATTAGTTTTACAACCAAAAATTGCGATTGATAAAATTTCGCAAATTTCATTTGTGGCAATTTGTGCATTGCAAATAGCGGTTGCAAAAATTTTTAAACAACAAAAAATTGTCACTGAAATTAAAAATAAATGGCCAAATGATTTATTAATCGATCAAAAAAAAGTGGCGGGAATTTTGCTTGAAAGCAAAATTTCTAATAAAATTTGTGATTTTGTAATCTTGGGAATGGGTGTAAACATTAACTCAAGCCCCACTCAAACTCTTTTTCCATCGACTAATATAAAAAATTTTTCATGCGAAATTTCTGCCTCAAGAATGTTGGAAATTTTTTTAGAAGAATTTGAAAATATTTATGAAAATTGGTTAAATTTTGGCTTTCAAAATATCAGAAATTTATGGCATAAAAACGCTTATAATTTAAATTCTAAAATTAATATAAATCTTGGCTATTCAAAGATCGAGGGGTTTTTTCAAGAAATTGACGAGGATGGAAATATGGTCATAAAAAATCACAATAATGAAATCAAAAAAATTACTTATGGCGATGTATCTTAAAGAATTTTTCTTTAAAAAATATTTGACTCTTAAGTAAAATTATTTGAATATGGAGTTGATAAAAAAATTTATTGATCAATCAAATTTAAATTATGTCTCAACTAGCAAATCAAGTTCAGAAAATTCAAAAAGAATCGCAATTGTCGCAAGAGGTTCTAGATATTTTAAATCTTCTTGATAAAATTGAAGATCATACCGCCGAGCTTAGAAAGAAAATAGTCGCAGAGGTTTCTAAAGAGCAAAAAAATAACATTCATCTTTCTTTAAATAAAATTGACAAAGATTAATTTTTGAATTTTAAAACTTCATTT
>JBIIFQ010000128.1:0-3920 GCA_044237235.1 Rickettsiales bacterium | reverse complement strand
CAATTAGATTAATTATTTGCGACAAAACGCCATTTCGAATATTTTTGGTAATTTTTATTTTAAGTGGAGAGCTTAGATTAATGGATCCGCCGAAAATTAGCGAATCCTTTTGAACTTTTTGAGGAATTGATTCTCCCGAAATTAACGAATTATCAATATGGCTTTGACCCTCAATTACTAAGCCATCGCAAGCAATTTTTTCTCCAACCGCAACAATTAAAATCATATCTTCGCGTAAATCTTTTGCCGGCAAAACACGAATTTTATTAGCGATTTCAACCCTGCCAAATCCAGCTTGAAGCATTGAAAATTCTGAGGCGATATTAAAGGCTTTTTTGCGTGCTTTAAAATCTAAATATCGACCAATTAATAAGAAAAAAACCAGCATTACCGCTGAATCAAAATAAACATTTTGACCGCCACGAAAAGTTTGAAGCGAGCTAACTATTGATGCTAAAAAGATGGCGATGGAAATCGGAACATCCATATTGGGAAGTCTGGCCTTCAAAGAATTAAAAGCCGAAATAAAAAATATTCTGCCTGAATAAATTAAAACCGGTAAAGCGATTATTGACGACAATAAATGCAATAATTTGCGTGTCGCTCCGCTAATTTCAAGATTAGAATCAAACCACAATGGCAAAGAAAAAAGCATAATATTTCCCGCTCCAAATCCGGCAACGGCTAAGGCTTTAAAAATTTTATTATCAAATCTCTCTTCAATTTTTCTTAAAATTTCTTGATCGGCAGGAAATAATTTATAACCAATTTTTGCAATTAATTTAATTAAGTCATTGCCATATTTTTTCTCGCCATTCCATTTAATGCGTAAAGTTTTTTGCGTAAGATTTATTCTAGCTTCAATAACATTATTTTGTTTTTTTAATAGGTTTTCAATTAACCAAATACAAGCTCCGCAATGAAGACCGCGAACCATTAAATCAATTTGAAATTCATTATTTGGATGCGTTGAAACGAACTCTAAAATATCTAATTCATCTTCTAAATCTGGTTTAAGACTAACCTCTTCGGTATTGATTTTTCTAGAAATATAATAACTTTCGCAATGATTTTCTTGAATTATTTGGTAAGCGCATTCACATCCATTGCAACAAAAATCTTTTTGGTGAATTTCAAGATTTTTTTCGCAATGAAGGCATTTATTCATAATTTTTTTTATTATTTTCATCGCCACTTGCTGAGGTGACTTTAATTTCAATTATATCTTGCGCTACAAAAGCTTGATTAGAGACTAAGGTCTCAATTTGCCAATAACCATTTTTGTTAAGAGTCAGGTTAGCATATCTCGAAATTGAACTACTAAATATTGAATTTAAAGTGAAATCATATTTGGAATCTGGGAGGTATTTGAGCCGATATAAAATCGCTAAATCATTAATAAAATTATTATTGGAATCTTTTACTCTAGTTTCGATAAAAAAATTTTCATTAGAATTTTTTGTAACAACCGTTAAAATTTTAATCCCCAATTTTTTTTGGTCCTCGGCTTTTTTTAAAGCATCATTATGATTTAAGCCCTTTTGGTAAGAATTTTCAGTAAAAAGTCCTCGCCAAGTTTTGTTGGCAACGATTATGTAAGCAAAGTTTACGACTAAGACAACAATGAATGAGCCAAAAATAAAATATGGCCAGTAGATTTTAAATTTACTAAATTTACCAAATTTCATAAAAACCAAAATTTAAGTTTATTAAATTCTTTTAAAGCAGAATTTTAAATCATTATAAATTTTTTTATAATCAACTTCAAGTATTTGTTTTTTTGCAATTATCACATAATCATGGTGATTTTTGGCGATTTCAGAAGCGATTGATTTGGTAGCTTCGCGAATTCTTCTTTTGATTAAATTTCTTTCGCAAGAAGATTTGCTTACAACCTTCGATACCGTAGTTCCAACTCGACAGAAATCTTGAAGATTTTTGCCAGATTTACTATCGAATAAATGTTTTGCTGAAGTTTTTGATTCGGTAAGAATTAAGCTGTTGCTATGAAATTTTTTGCAATAATTTTTGATATTTTTAAATTCGGCTGATTTTTTTATAGTCAAAATTTTAAGAGTCATGATTTTGACCTTTTAATTTTGAATTTAACTATCAGAAACCGTTAAGCATGAGCGACCTTTAGCGCGACGACGAGCTAAAATTCTTCTACCACCAACTGTTGCCATTCTTGATCTAAAACCGTGTCTTCTTTTGCGAACAATTTTGCTTGGTTGCCAAGTTCTTTTCATAAAAAATTAAGTAATTGAAATTATTTTTTGTCTATATTTTGAATCATTTTATATAAAACTCTTTTTAAAAGCAAGAGCCTAAAAAATTATTTTAAGATTTTGTTTTTTATATCAACCAAAACCACTTTTGATTTAAAATTTTTTGCCTCTTCAAGCTTCATAGAGCCATAAGCGATAATGATTACGGGATCATTAATTTGTACTTTTCGAGCGGCCGCGCCATTAATTTTAATTTCGCCAGAATCTTTTTTTGCCTTAATTGCGTAAGTCGTAAACCTTTCGCCATTATTGATATTTAAGACATCAACCATTTCATTTTCTAAAATTCCTGATTCGTTAAGAAGGGTTTCGTCAATTGAGATTGAGCCTTCATAATTCAAATCGGCTTGCGTAACATAAGCGCGATGAATTTTTGCTCTCATTAAAGTAATTTTCATAAGTTTTTATATAGTTAATGATGGATTTTATAAAGTGTTAAGGCTCTATTTTCAAAGGCATTCATCATTTTTTGAGTTGCCGAAGAAAAAATTGCACTGAGCATTTTGCCAAGTAAAATTGAATTAAATTCAAATTCCAAAAAAAATTCTACTTGGGTTTTTTTATGACCAATTTCAGTAATTTTCCACTGATTTACTAAGCTTTTGAAAGGACCTTTGATTGCTTTAGCCTCAACGAAATATTCAGTGGCGGATTTTTGTAAAAAAACCACATCAGAGGTATATTTTTCAAAAATATTTTTAAAATTTATTAATAATTCCGCATGTATATTTGAAGCGGAAATATGTTTGGATATTTGGGCATTTTTACACCAAGGTAAAAATTGTGGATAACTTTCAACGTCAACGACTAAATCATAAATTTCTGTGGCGGAAAAATTCATAATTTTGGTTTCAATAATTTTTGGCATAATTAATCGAGTTGTTTATTTTTCATCATTTCTTCCATTTTTTTCGGGTCAATTTTTCCAAATTTTCCCATCATTTTTTGCATCATTTTATATTTTTTCATTAAGCGGTTAACCTCTTGAATATTCGATCCCGCGCCCTTTGCAATTCGGTGTTTGCGTGATGAATTTAAAATTTCCGGATTCTCTCTTTCTTTTTTCGTCATCGCCAAAATAAGTGCTTCTTGAGTTTTAATTTCCTTCTCGATATGTGTCATATTTTTAAGTTGCTCTTTTAGCGCGCTAACTCCGGGAAGCAAATTTAAGATTGAACTCATTCCGCCCATTTTTCGCATATTTTTAATTTGACTTAAAATATCGTCAAAATCAACTTTACCACGCTCTAATTTTTTGGCGCTTTTTTCTATTTCTTTGATGTCAAAAATTTCTTGAGCCTTTTCAACTAAAGAAACTACGTCGCCCATTCCGACAATTCGTGAAGCGATTCTTGTCGGATTAAATTCTTCGAGATCTTCAAGTTTTTCGCCAACACCAATAAATTTTATCGGACAATTGGTTGAAGCCTTCATGGTAAGTGCCGAGCCACCTCGAGCATCGCCATCGAGCCTTGTTAAAATTACGCCCGTAAGTGGCAAAGCTTCTTTAAAATTTTGCGCAACATTGACGGCGTCTTGACCAATCATGGCATCAACCACTAATAAAATTTCTTTGGCTTCAACTTTTTTATTAATTTCAATCAATTCATTCATCATTTCAACATTGATCGA
>JBIIFQ010000011.1:0-14047 GCA_044237235.1 Rickettsiales bacterium | reverse complement strand
GATCAATTCGTCAAATGGTTTTTACTTAAAGATAAAATTGATTATCTCGGTTTGAGTGCTTTTTTTACCCTCGGTTTCGCAGTTTTTTTAATATTTTTCTTATTAATTTCTCATCCCAAAACTACCAAATTTTTCTCCATAATTTTATGCGTTTTAAGCACAATATCGTTATATTTTATTAAAAAATACGATGTCTCGATTGACCGCACCATGCTCATGAACACAATATACACCGACAAATCCGAAGTGCATTCACTTTTATCAAAACAAATGATTATTTATTTTGTTTTTTTTACAATAATTCCAACAATTTTAATTTTAAAAACTCAAATTATTTACCCAAAAAAATATTTTTTGAAGTCATTAAAAATTATTTTAATTTGCTTAATTATTGGTCTGGGTTTTGGATTTTCTAAATATCAAACTATTCATCGCGCCGGCAATTTATCGCGCAAAAAAATAATTTACACCCTGATTCCCGTCAATTATATTCGCAGTTCTTTTAGCGTTTTAATTTATTCAATGAAACCATATTTTAGCAATCGAGTCAAGGAAATAGAGGTGTCGGGCACTATCACTGCACCAGAAAATTTGGTGGTAGTTTTGGCAATCGGTGAAACTTCACGTCAAAAAAATTTCAGCCTTTACGGTTATAATCGCCAAACTAATCCACTTTTATCGCAAGAAAAAAATCTCCATATTTTAAATGGCAAAGCTCGAATCGGTTCAACACTTTACGCCCTTCCCGAAATTTTGGTTAAAAATGATATTCCCCTCACCTCAATCACCTCTAAGCTTGGAATCGATACCGCTTGTTACGTTAATTACTCGCTTTACAATAATTGTGTAATTCCCGGTGAGATTAAAGTCAAAAATTGCAAACGCGATTTATGTTACGATGAAGACACAATTCCCTACTTACAAAAAAATCTGAGCGAGTATAAATCTGGCTCGCGCTTTATCGTTATGCATATTGGCGGGGGAAGCCATGGTCCAAGTTATCACGAAAGATATCCGACTGAATTTCAAAAATTTCAACCAATTTGCAAAGATGCCGATGTCATTAATAAATGCACCAAAGAAGAGCTTTACAACACTTTTGACAACACGATTTTATATGTAGATTATGTCGTTAGCAACATCATCAAAACTCTCGATAAATCCAAAGTAAAATATGTGTTCTTTTATCTTTCCGATCATGGCGAATCGCTTCTTGAAGAGGGTCGCATTTTCCACGGAATGCCTCCAGGATTTGATTTACCGCCTGAGCAAGCGCAAATTCCGTTAATCGTTAAATCTTCGATTCCAATTTCAATTAAAAAATTTGAAGAATATACGCAACAGCAAGTTTTTGATACGATTCTAGACTTATTCAACATTGAAACTCAAGTAGCCGATAAAGAAAAAAGTTTTATTAAAAAAATAAATAACTCACATGAAAAAACACAAAAAAAACAATAAATTTAAAAAATTTTTAGTAATTTTTATTATTATTTTTTCAATATTTCCAATTATTTTTTTTGTAATTCAAAAAACCCCAAAAAGCCTTGACGGGAGCAGAGTTAAACTTGTTGATAATGTTGGGCAAAATTATTTTTTTCGCGGAAGCAATCCATTTGTCGACAAACTTGGCGAGAAAGTTTTTTCTTATCATGACTTAAAAAAATATATCAATCAAACCCTAGAAAAAGAAGGTAAAAAACCCCTTAAAGATTTCTATTTAATTGATATTAGTTTGCTAAATCTTGATGCTTATTTTCAAATCAAAGAAGAGCAAGAATTTTTTAAAAAATATCCTCATTTAGGCGAAGTAAAAAATTATTCTGAAATCGCTCCCGAACTTTTATTAACGCCATTTTCAAGCAATCCAATTGCTTACAAAATTACTAAAAATTATCACGAAAAATTAACTAAATTATTGCAAGAAATTCGTCAAACTTTAGAAAAAGAAAGTGATAAACCAATTGTTATTTACGCACATTGCAATGCAGGACGAGACCGCACGGGAGCTTTATCAGCGAGCTATCGCATGCTTTATCAAAATATGGATTTTCCACAAGCCGTTAATAAAAATATCGAGGAAGTTCAACGAAGTGCGGAATCTTTATTAAAAAGCTCGGTGAGTTCTTATTGCAACTATTTGCAAAAAGAACATAAACAAAAGAAAAATTCTTGCGGAGAATAATAACCAAATTACGCTCCACAAATTTATTAGGCACTTTATATAATCATCGTTCCCGCTCCACTCTCGGTAAAGATCTCCATTAGCAAAATATTATCAACTCCGCCATTTAAAATATGAGCGTGTCTAACGCCAGCTTCAAGTGAACTAATGCATGTTTCGATTTTTGGAATCATGCCACCCGTAATAACGCCATCGGCAATCATTTGTTTTGCCGTGGCAATATTGAGATGACTTACTAATTCTCCATTAGGGAGCATTACGCCATCAATATCCGAAAGAATTATTAGTTTTGAAGCGTTGATTGCAGATGCAATCGCTCCAGCAACCGTGTCGGCGTTGATATTATAAGTTTCGCCATTATCGCCAATTCCAATTGGTGCAATTACGGGAATGATGTCGGAATCTTCAAAAATACTTAGAAAATCGGGATCGACTTGATAAGGCTCGCCAACGAAACCAAGATTAAGAATTTTTTCAATATTTGAGTTAGGATCTTTTTTAACTTTGGTAGTTTTTTTAGCACGAATTAAATTGCCATCTTTACCACAAATACCAATCGCTTTACCCGAAGCTAAATTAATTTCTTTAACTATCATTTTATTTATAGAACCAGCCAAAACCATCTCAACTATATCGACAGTTTCTGCATCAGTGACTCTCAAACCATCAATAAAAGTTGATTTAATATTAAGTCTTTCAAGCATTTTACCAATTTGCGGACCACCACCGTGAACCACGATTGGGTTGATTCCAACTTGCTTAAGTAAAACTACATTCTTAGCAAAATTTTTTAAATTATTGTCTCCGCCCATCGCCGAACCGCCGAATTTTATAACAAAAGTTTCGCCAGCAAATTTACGCATATAAGGCAAGGCTTCACATAAGATTTCAGCCTTCTTTGCCCACTCTTGTTTACTACTTTCTTTTTGTAAACTTATTTTCTCGATTGGTGTGATTTCGCAAGATTTATTTTTATCGTTAATATTTATGATATTGCTCATTTGTTTAAGAATTATAATTAATTTTCACTAAGTAAAAAACATTTAATTATTCAATCAAGAATTTTTAATAAAATTTTTCATAGAAACGATTTTATAATCGCAAAAATTTTTTAAACAATCAATAAATTTTGAAGTTTTTATTGGCATTATTTGATGTTCGTTAACTATAATTTTAGAAATTTTTAGATTTTTATTTTTTATCGATTCTAAGGAACAGAGAGTATGACTAATTGCCCCCAAATAATTTGAAGTAACTAATAAAATTGGTAATTTTAAAGCTTGTGCCAAATCTAAAAAAGTAAAGTTATTATTAATTGGCGTCATTACTCCGCCAGCGCTTTCAATTAATAATATTTTTTTATTTTTCTTGGCTTTTTCAATATTTTTTAAGCAAAATTTTACAATTTCATCTTGAGAAATATCAGCTAAAAAATTGGGAGAAACGGGTTTTTTAAAACGCCAAGGTGAAATTTTATCAAGATTATTTTTGTTTATTTGAAGCCCCAATGCATTTAAAATTCTTTCGCTATCTGAAGCTCCATCGCCATTGAAACCTGTAATTACAGGCTTTATCGCAAAATAATTAGGGTTTTTTTTGCAAAGATTTTCAACTAAAAAAGTTTTGCCGATATCGGTGCCAACCGCCAAAACTATGTAAGATTGTTCTTCGAGCATTATTGTAAGTTTGAGAATGTGCTATAAATCGGACCGAACACCGCAACCGCAATCCACGCAATCATGCCACCCATCACGATGGTGATTGTAGGTTGAATTAAGGATACAATTCTTTCGATCGAATCATTAATTTCTTTGTCATAGAAATATTTAATATTTTTCAAAGACGATTCCATGTTACCACTTTCCTCACCGACTTTAAACATTCTCACCACTAAGTTTGGAAAGAATTTGGTGGCGGAAATTGAACCCGAAAGTGATTGACCATCGGAAACTTGTTGACGAACGAAAGCAATTCCACTTTTTATCGCTTTATTTTTTAAAGTTACACTAGAGGAGTCTAGGCATTCAAGCACTCCAAGACCACTTTTAAATGTCATCGCGAAGAATTGACAAAATTTAGCCGATTCGATTTTAGTTATAATTGGTCCGAAAATTGGCATTTTGAGCTTTAAATAATCGATTTTTACGTGAAGCTTTGGGAATCTCTCGAGGATTTTAAAAATCGACCAGATGATTGGCGGAGTAACAACAATTATAAACCAATATTCTTGCACAAAATTTGAGAATTCTATCAACGCAACCGTAAGAAATGGTAAACCGATATTTTGTGCCGATAAGAATCCCGTAACTTTTGGAACAACGACCGCGGTCATGACGCCGAGAACAACAAACATCAAAATTATACCAAATAATGGACCAAGTATCGCTTTACGAGTTTTTCGACGAATTTCAATATTCCATTTAATATCATCAATAATATTGGAGAAGGAATTTGATAAATTACCAGTTTTTTCACCCATCGCAATCAAACCAATGTAGGTTGGCTTGAATATGTCGGGACGTTTAGCAAGTGATTCTGAAAATAAATTGCCATTCTTAATTGATTCGTAAATTTCTTGCATCAAATTTTTGATTTTTGAAGAATCTGCCGTTTCTTTTAAATCTTGTATTGAATCGATGATTGAAACGCCTGCTCGATCAAGCTGTTCGAGGTGAATAAAAATTGTAACTAATTCTGCACTTTTTAAACCACCAAATAAAGTGACTCCGCGATTTTTCTCTTCGCGATAAGATACCAATTCTAAAGAGCTCGACTTAAGCAGTGACATCAACTCAGATGGGTTATCGGCGGCAATTTTGCCACTAATATATTTTCCTTCTTGATTGATTGCCTTATATTTAAAATTAGCCATTTTGTTTTATTTTTTTCATTCTTTTCAAGATCATTTCACGCTTTATTGGCGAAATCTTATCAACAAAAGTAATGCCGTTTAGGTGATCAATTTCATGCTGAAGACATGTTGCTGAAATTCCATCAAATTCTTTTACTTGTTTTTCGCCATTAAAGTCAAGATATTTTAATTTAATCGATTCAGGACGAGTCACTTCAGCTCGAGCGCCCGGAAAAGACAAACAACCCTCATTAAAAATCGAATCATTTTTTGAAAATTCAATAATTTCTGGATTAATAAAATATTGCGGATTGGCGTTTTTGACGTGAACTCCAGAACAGCCTCCTTCACCATGGTGGTGATGGTGATCGTGATCATCGATTTCGTAATCAATATCCATCACCAAAACCCTTTTTAACTCTCCAACTTGGACACTGGCTAAGCCAATTCCATTTTCTTGATACATAGTCGCCACCATGTTTTTCATAAATTCTCTTAAGTCATTATCAACTTCTAAAACTGGTTTAGAAATTTTTTTGAGAAATGGATCAGGTGCGGTAATTAATGGTAAAATTTTCATATTAATTTTCTAAAATTTTTTGACAAACTTTCTTTAAAGTTAATGGATAAATTTCATGTTCTTTAGTTAGAATTTTTTGAGCTAATATTTCGATATTGTCATTTGAATCAATTTGTACTTGGGACTGCATAATTATTGGTCCCGCATCCATTTCGACCGAAACAAAATGCGTGGTGCAACCTGAAATTTTTGCTCCAGATTTTAAAGCATCTTCAACAGCATTTGCACCTTTAAAATCAGGAAGCAAAGATGGATGAATATTGATTATTTTATTATGCCATTTGTCAACAAACCATTTAGAGAGTAGCCTCATAAAGCCTGCCAAACAAATTATTTCAACATCATATTTTATAATTTCTTGATGTAAAGCTTTGTCAAATTCTTCGCGAGGATTGTCAAATTTAACAAAATTTTTATGTTCAATAACAAAAGTTTTAATTGATTTTGATTTTGCATATTCAAGCCCCAAAGCATTGTTTTTATTGGCACCAACCACTATTATTTCGGCGGGGAAATTAGGATTTTCGCAAGCTTCGATCAATTTTTGCATATTTGATCCGCGTCCTGAAATCAATATCGCTACTTTAATTTTTTGCTTCATAATTAAAATAAACTATTCAAAGATTCGAACATTAAATTGCCGTCATTTGAACCGGTATTTTTATCAACCGCTCTTTCAGGATGAGGCATCATTCCTAAAATATTTTTTGACTCATTGAAAACTCCAGCAATATTAAAAATTGAGCCATTGGGATTTGAATCATCAGAAACATTGCCATTATCATCAACATAACGAAAAGCCACCAAGCCTTTATCTTCAATCATTTTAATTACATTTGGTTCGGCAAAATAATTGCCATCCATGTGAGCGATTGGAATTTTAATAATTTGACGATTTTTATATTTTTTGGTAAAATCGGAATCATTATTTTCAACTCTTAAATTAACTTCGCGACAAATGAATTTCATTTTTTTATTACGCATCAAAACCCCCGGCAACAAATTACTTTCGGTTAAAATTTGAAAGCCATTGCAAATTCCAAGAATTCTAACTCCTTTTTTTGAAAGCCTTTCAACCTCTTTCATTATTGGCGAAATGCTCGCCATAGCACCGCTTCGCAGATAATCTCCGAAAGAAAATCCACCGGGAACAACGATTAAATCTAAATCATTATCAAGAGAAGTTTCGGTATGCCAAAGACGTTGAATTTTGGTGCTTACTTTTTGTAAGGCAACTACAGCGTCGCGATCACAATTGGAACCAGGAAAAGTTATGACGGCAGATTTCATTATTTAAAAATTGAGTTAATTTTTTAAGATATGGTAAGAATAATCTTCGATAATTTTGTTAACCAATAATTTATCGCAAATATCGTCGACAATATTTTTAATTTTTTCTTGATCATTTTCATTAATTTCAATATCAACAAATTTTCCCTGACGAACATTAGAAATTTGCGAATAGCCAAGATTTTTATTCAAAGAAGCTTCAATTGCCTTTCCTTGAGTATCTAAAACAGCTTTTTTAAGAGCAATATTAATTCTGATTTGCATAATTTAAAAATTAATTTTTAAGCGATTCGCAACTTCTTGATAAGCTTCAACCAAGCCACCTAAATCACGACGAAAACGATCTTTATCAAGTTTTTCGGAAGTGTTTTCGTCCCATAATCTACAACTATCGGGACTAATTTCATCCGCCAATAAAATTTGATTTTTATTTTCTACATCAAAACCAAATTCAATTTTAAAATCAACTAATTTAATTTTAATATCTTTAAATATTTTTTGTAAAATTTCATTAATTTTTAAAGAATAATCTTTGATTTCATGTAATTGATTTTTATTAATAATTTTCAAAACATTAATGGCATGATCATCATTGATTAGAGGATCACCGAGCGCATCATCCTTATAACAAATTTCAAAAATTGGCGATAATAATTCGCGACCCTCTTCAATTCCAAGTCTTTTCGCCATTGAGCCGGCTGAGATATTACGAATTATCACTTCGAGTGGAATGATTTTAACTTTTTTAATTAATTGCTCGCGTTTGTCGAGCCTTTTAATGAAGTGGGTTGGAATATTTTCTTGAGCGAGTTTAAGCATAATAAATTCAGAAATAACATTATTCAAAACCCCCTTCCCTTCAATTACGGCTTTTTTTTGAGCATTAAAAGCGGTGGCATCATCTTTGAAATATTGCACTAACAAATTTGGATTCTCGGTTGAGTAAAGAATTTTAGCTTTACCCTCATATATTTTTTCAATTTTTTGCATTTTTATTTTCTAAAAAATATTAAAATTATTCCCATTTAGCGATTGGCGGTAAAGACATTAGAATTGCTTCAACATTGCCTCCCGTCATAAGTCCAAAACGTGTTCCGCGATCATAAACTAAATTAAATTCCGCATAAAGACCGCGTTTTTTTAATTGCAGTTCGCGCTGTTGTTCAGTAAATTTTTTTGACATATGTCGACGCACAATTTTAGGATAAATATCTAAAAAAGCCAAGCCAATATTTTTAGTAAATTCGAAATCATTTTCAAAATTTTCGGTATTTAAATAATCATAAAAAATTCCGCCAACACCTCTGGCAACATTACGATGCTTGATAAAAAAATATTCGTCGCACCATTTTTTATATTTTTCGTAATAAGTTGGGTCCGAAGAATCGCAAGCTTTTTTTAATGAAGCATGAAAATCTATGGTGTCTTGAGCGTTTTCAATTGAAGGATTGAGATCGGTTCCGCCCCCAAACCAAGTTTTTTGAGTGCAAATAAAACGCGTATTTAAATGAATGGCGGGAACTAATGGCGACTTCATGTGCGCAACCAAAGATATTCCACTTGCCCAAAATCTTGGATCTTCTTTGGCTCCGGGAATTTCATTACGAAATTCAGGACTAAATTCACCATAAACCTCAGAAAAATTTACGCCAACTTTTTCAAAAACATTACCTTTCATAATAGAAATTTCGCCATATCCACCATCACTATCGGGGCGAGAATTTTCATGGCGATTCCAGTTTTTTCTTTCAAATTTTCCGGGATATTTTTTGTCAAACTCTTCTTCAATTTTTTCAAATTCAAAGCAAATTCCATCGCGAAGAGAGCGAAACCAATCTGAACATTTTTTTTGTTTTTCTTCGAGATTCATTTTTAAAAAATTAAGTTTAAGTAGGGTTAAGAAAATTATTTTAAAATAAAATTTTTTAAATAAAATCAATTTTTGCTATTTAATTATTTTTTTTTAAAATGAATTTAAAATCAAGTTTTTTACAAGAATTTTCTGAGCGCGGATATTTGGCTCAATGCACTGATTTATCAAGGCTTGACGAAGTTTTTTCGCAACAAAAAATAACCGCTTATATTGGTTTTGATTGCACCGCTAACACTCTGCATGTAGGCAGTTTAATCCAAATAATGATTTTAAGATTACTCCAAAAACATGGACATAAAGCCATAATTTTACTTGGTGGCGGAACCACAAAAATTGGCGATCCTTCTGGCAAAGATGATGCAAGGCAAATCTTAGATTCAAATAAAATCAATGAAAATTTAAGTGGAATTCTGAAGACTCTACAAAAATTTATAAATTTTCAAGAAAATAAAGCAATTTTGATAAATAATGATGATTGGTTAAAAAATCTTAACTATATTGATTTTTTACGTGAAATTGGTAAACATTTTTCAATCAATCGCATGCTCACATTCGATTCAGTTAAATCAAGGCTTGAGCGTGAACAACCCCTTTCCTTTCTTGAATTTAATTACATGATTTTGCAAGCTTTCGATTTTTATGAGCTTTACAAAAATCATGATTGTATCCTGCAAATTGGCGGATCTGATCAATGGGGAAATATCGTCAATGGCGTCGAGCTCATTAGGAAATTAAGTTTTGAAAAAAATTCGCTGGCAAATTCAAAAAAAGCCGAAGCTTTTGGCTTAACTTCGCCATTATTAACAACTTTTGATGGCAAAAAAATGGGAAAAACCGCCGATGGCGCAGTTTGGCTCGAAGAATCAATGCTTGTTCCTTTTGATTATTTCCAATATTTTCGCAATACTCACGATGGCGATGTCATAAAATTCTTAAAATTATTCACTGATTTATCGCTCGCAGAAATTAAAAAACTTGAAAATTTACAAGGTCAAGAAATCAATCAAGTCAAGGAAATTTTGGCATTTGAAACTACAAAAATTTGTCATGGCGAAGAAGTTGCCAACCAAGTTTTACAAAAGGCCCGTGAAATTTTTTTACAAAAAAATGCTGAAGCATTTGAGGAAAAAATTATTACAATTGAAGAAAATAATTCAAAAAAATTAGTTGATATAATTTTTGAGATTAAGGCTACGGAATCAAAGGCTGATGCTAAAAGATTAATCGAAGGAAAAGCGGTTAAAATTAACAATCAAATTATTAGCGACATCAATCATTCAATTAATAATAAAGATGCTTTTGAGTTATCAATTGGCAAGAAAAAATTTTTTAAAATTATAATCAAATAATATGTCGGATAAAATAATTGGAGTTGGTAATGCCATCGTTGATTTTCTAGCTAAAGCTGAAGATAATTTTTTAACTAAATTCGAAGTTGAAAAAGGTTCGATGCAATTAATTAATCAAGATTTTGTCGAAAATTTAAGTCATTTATCTATCGAAAAATTTAGTTCGGGAGGTTCGGTTGGAAATACAATCGCAACTTTAGCTCAACTGGGTAACGAGGTTGATTTTATTGGCGTCGTCGGTGATGATGAAACTGGAAAAAAATTTATTAGTGATATTGAAAAAAGTGGCGCAATTTTTAACGGAAAAATTTTATCAAATCAAAAAACCGCTTCTTCTTTCATTTTGGTAACTCAAGATGCACAACGCACAATGCTTACTCATTTGGGTTGCGCTTCTAAAATTGAAGAATCTCATTTCAATGAAAATGATTTTAAAAATGCTAAAATTTTATATATCGAAGGCTATTTGTGGGACGCTTCACAAACTATTTTGGCATTAAAAAAATCTATCGATTTGGCGAAAAAAAATAATGTTAAAATTGCTTTTTCTTTATCCGATTCTTTTTGCGTTGAACGTCATCACGTAGATTTTTTAAATCTAATAAAAAATGATGTTGATATATTGTTTTCAAATGAAGCCGAAGCTCTAAAATTAAGTCAATTAGAGAGTTTTAATCAAGAAAAAATTCAACAATTTTTTGCAAAAATAAATCCCAATATTATCGTGGCTTTAACTCGAAGTGAAAAAGGTTGCGTAATTATAAAAAAAGATAAAATTTTAGAAATTCCTACAAAAAAAGTTGAAAAAATTGTTGACACTACAGGAGCAGGCGATAATTTTGCGAGTGGTTTTTTATATTATTTTGTTCGTAATTTCGACCTACAAAAATGTGGCGAATTTGGCAATTTTCTTGCTGGTAAAATAATCCAAAAATTTGGTGCTAGATTTGATTCTAGTGAAATAAAATTATTAAAATAAATTTTTTAAAAATGACTTTGTGGACTACTAAAGAGATAACCGAAGCATTGGCTGATGAGTTAAAAAATTCAATCAATAATTCAGAAAATTTTTCTATCGAAAATGTTTTTATCGATAGTCGTAAAAAAGTTTTTGCTGGGCTTTTTATTGCCCTTAAAGGTGAAAATACCGATGGACATAAATATCTTACGCAAGCTTTTGAAAATGGCGCTAATTTTGCGATTGTTGAAAACATTCCCGATGAAATAAAAAACTCTAATTTTATTTCACGCTTAATTTTAGTAAAAAATACTTATAAAGCCCTCGATAAACTTGCCGAATTTTCACGAAAAAGAACCAAAGCAAAAATCATCGCTTTGACTGGTAGCGTTGGTAAAACTGGCACTAAAGAAATGTTAAAATTAGCATTTTCAACTCAAGGAAAAACTTTTGCTAATTCGGGAAATTTAAATAATCACATTGGCTTGCCTCTTTCTTTATCAAACCTCGAAGCCGATTGCGAATATGCGATTTTCGAAATGGGCATGAATCATTTAAACGAAATAATTCATCTTTCAAAAATTGCTCGTCCTCATGTTGCAATCATTACCAATGTTGGCCCAGTTCACATTGAATTTTTTAAAAATGAACAAGAAATTGCTTTGGCAAAATCGGAAATTTTCGCTGGTTTAGAACAAAATGGCATTGCCGTTATTAATGCCGACAATATTCATTTTGATTTTTTAAAAAAACAGGCTGAATCACATAAAATAAGTGATTCAAACCTAATTTCTTTTGGCAATAAAAACCAAGCTGATTATCAAATTAATGAAATAACAATATCAGAATCTTCTCTTTCAAAAATTGAGGCAAAAACTAAAAATTCTCAAAAAATTTCTTATTTTACTGGATGCTCTAATCAAGCGGTAAATTTTAACTCAATAATAGTCGTTGCCTGCCTCGATTTAATCGGCAAGGATTTAAATTCTGGATTGGCTATTTTGAAAAATTTTTCAAGCTCGGAAGGTCGTGGCAAAGTAAGTGATATAATAGTCAATGGTAAAAAAATTACTATGATTGATGACACCTACAACGCCAGCATTTTATCAATGAAAGCTGGCTTGCAAAATTGTGAAAAATTAAAAAATATTTTGCATAAAAACAGAATGATTTGCGCTCTCGGAGACATGCTTGAACTCGGCGAAAAATCTTTAGAAATTCATCGCGAAGTTTTGGATTTCGTAAAAGAAAAAAACTTCGACCAAATTATTTTGGTTGGCAAACAAATGAATGCGGTTAACCAAGATGTTAAATTAAAAAATTCTAAAAATTACCTTGATTCAACTTTGGCAAGTCTAGAATTTTCTGAAATTTTAAACGATGGTGACATTATTTATTTAAAAGGTTCTCGAGGCATGAAAATGGAAAAAATTATTGAAAAATTAACTTTAAAAACCAGTGCTCACTAGTCTTCTAATTTTTAAAAATTTATGGTTTAAAGCCTTTATTTGTCTGGCCTCTTCATATTTAATAGGTTTTTTCTCAATTCGTAAATATATTACGATAATGAATAAAAAAAATCTATTTCAACCGATTCGTTCCGACGGTCCCGAGTCGCATTTGAAAAATAAAAAACGCACTCCAACTATGGGTGGAATTTTTATAGTTTTAGCAACTTTGATAACCACTTTTTTATTCATCGACATTTTTAATCGATACATTTTAGTAATTTGCTCAATCATGCTTTGCTTTGCTACAATTGGCTTAATCGACGATTTAATGAAAGTTGTTTTTAAAAATACCAAAGGTTTTCGTGGCAGTTATCGCATTATTATTCAATTCGCAATCATTGGTTTAGCCTTTCTGTGGCTTAATTTGATTGATCCAATTCATGCAACAGGTGAGATATTTTTTCCACTCGGATCACATCATTTTTTAACTTTAAATTTATCACTTTATGTGGTCTTTGTAACCATCGTTATAGTTGGCTCATCTAACGCCGTTAATTTAACCGATGGTTTAGATGGCTTAGTTTCAGTGCCAGCAATTATAAATTTGATTTGTTTAATATTGTTAATTCACGCCTCATCAACTCGTGAATTAGCCTCAAAATTCAATGTTCCGCATGTTTTATTTTCGGGTGAAATTATATTTTTTTGCATAGCTTTGATCGGTTCGATTTTAGCATTTTTAACTTTTAATTTAAAGCCCGCCAAAATATTTATGGGCGATGTCGGAAGTCTTGGAATCGGCTCTGTTCTTGGCATGATCGCTATAATTGTTAAACAAGAATTTGTATTTTTTATTATTTCTCTTTTATTCGTCGCCGAAGCCGTTTCGGTTATTTTACAAGTCGGCTCTTACAAATTACGCAAAAAAAGAATTTTTTTGATGGCACCACTTCATCATCATTTTGAAAAATTAGGATGGGGAGAGTATAAAGTAGTTTATAGCTTCTGGGCTTATTCTGCAATATTCGCCATCATTGGAACTTTAGTTTTTTTATATTAAATTTTTCAATAAAATTGACTCAAATAAATTAATTTTATGAACAAAAAATCAAGAGTTTATCTTTATGATTCAACTTTGCGCGACGGTGCCCAAACGAGCACCGTCAATTTTTCTGTTCAAAATAAAATTGATATCGCCAAAATGCTTGATAAAATTGGCATTGATTTTATCGAAGGCGGATGGCCCGGTGCGAATCCGATTGATGATGAATTTTTTTCAAAACTTCCAAAATTAGAAAAATCACAATTTGTAGCGTTCGGCATGACGCGACGCGTTAATAGTTCGGCGGGCAATGATAATGCTCTAAATGCCCTGATTAACTCGCCAGCCAAATCAGTTTGTATCGTCGGTAAAAGTTGGGATTTTCATTTAACTCATGCTTTACACATTTCCGAACAAGAAAATTTGGCAATGATTGCCGAATCGATTGCACATATTGTTAAAAGAAAA
>JBIIFQ010000127.1:0-3959 GCA_044237235.1 Rickettsiales bacterium | reverse complement strand
AGCATTTGTTGATAATTGCATGATTTTATTGTGCTTACGAAGCCTTCAAGCATAATATTTTTTTGTATTAAACTATTTTCAATATTTTTTTTAATCGCTTCAAAATCGTAATAAATTTTTTGTTTACAAATTTTAATTCTTTCAAAAATAAAATCGGATTTTATGGCGATTTTTTGAATTTTTAAAAAATTATTTTCCAGAAAATTTTTCGCCGAATATTCAATTTTTTCAGAAAAATTTATAATTTTTTGTTGCGAATTTTCTAAAAATTTTAGCGGATTTAAGATTTGAATTTTTTGAATTTTTAAAAAATTATTTTCAATAAAATTTTTCGCCGAATATTCAATTTTTTCAGAAAAATTTATAATTTTTTGTTGCGAATTTTCTAAAAATTTTTGCGGACTTAATAAATTTCTCTCGAGATTTCTGAGTGCCAAATGATTTTTACTAAAAAAATTATCGATAGAATTATTGATATTTTTTTCAAGATTTTTAAAATTATTTTTTAAATCTTCTAAGACCGGAGTGGCGAATTCGGCTCCTGCTGTAGGCGTTGGGGCCCTAACATCGGCAACAAAATCAATTAAAGTGAAATCGGTTTCATGCCCAACCGCCGAAATAATTGGAATTTCCGATTTAAATACTTCGCGCACTAAATCTTCGTCATTAAATGGCAATAAATCTTCAAAAGAACCACCTCCGCGTGCGATAATTATAATTTCGGGACGATTTATTTTGAGTGCGTTAAAATATTTAATTCCGGCGATAATTTCGCGCGAGGCTTTGTCACCTTGCACCGCGCTTGGATAAAGAATTAAATGCAATGGACAACGATTTAAAATTCGATGCTTAATATCTTCAATCACCGCGCCGGTTTCCGAAGTAATTACTCCAATAATTTTTGGGAAAAATGGTAAATTTTTCTTATAAACCGCATCAAATAAACCTTCTTCGGCCAGCTTCTTACGACGCTTCTCGATCATTTCTAAAATCGCTCCGATTCCGGCTATTTCAATTTTATCAACAATAATTTGATAATTGGAACGCCCTTCATATGAAGTTATTTTACCCGAAGCACAAATTTGTAAGCCATCGCCGATTTCAAAATCAATAGCATTGGCTTGGTTACGAAAACAAACTGCGGTTAAAACCGCATTATCTTCTTTTAAATTAAAATAAAGATGACCGCTTGAGGCACGTTTGAAGCCGGTTATTTCGCCATTTATTTTAACGTAACCGAAAGCATTTTCGATGGTTAATTTTATTGCTTTGGAGAATTCGGCAACCGAAAATTGCGGAATATTTTCTGACATTTATAAAATATAAAACTTTAAAAAAAATTAATTGAAATTTTATCAAACAATCTTAATGTTGGTTTTTTAATTTCCTAATTTAAAATTAAATTTTTTTCTATTTTAGTTGCCATCTAAGGATTAAATATTTACATTATATTTAATAAAAAATTCATTATTCAAAAATATTTCGCAAGGAGAAATTTTGCTTAAAAAAATCAAATCTTTATCAATATCTGGTTTGGAATGTTTACCAATTGTCGAAGGTGGAAAAGGCGTTGGAATAACTAACGGCGTAACTGCAGGTCACTTTGCTAAAGCTGGTGCGATTGGCACTTTCTCAGGAGTTAACGCTGATTATATCGATGAAAATCAACAATATGTTCCATTAATTTACAAAACTCACACTCGTCGCGAAAGACATGAAGAGCTAGTTGCCTCTTCAATTCAAGGCGGAATTTCACAAGCTAAAATCGCTCACGATATTTCTTCTGGGCGCGGTCGCATTCACATGAATATTTTGTGGGAAATGGGTGGCGCGGAACGAGTTTTAACCGGCATTTTAGATGGCGCTAAAGACATGGTTCATGGCATCACTTGTGGTGCTGGAATGCCTTATCGCTTATCCGAAATTGCCGAAAAATATCGCGTTTATTATTATCCAATCGTTTCATCAATGCGTGCTTTTCGTGCTTTATGGAAAAGAAGTTATCATAAAGCCAAAGATTTATTAGGTGGAGTTGTTTACGAATGCCCATGGAGAGCTGGTGGACATAATGGTTTATCCAATGCCGAAAATCCAGAAAGTTACGAAGATCCATATCCACGCGTTGTTGAAATTCGCAGTTTCATGAATTCAGTTGGCTTAAATGACGTTCCAATTATTATGGCGGGCGGAGTTTGGCAACTTGAAGAATTCGAACATTGGCTTGATAATCCAGAAATTGGTCCAATCGTTTTTCAATTTGGCACTCGCCCAATCTTAACTCAAGAATATCCAGTTTCAAAATCTTGGAAAGACAAATTATTATCTTTAAAAGAAGGCGATGTTTATTTAAATCGTTTTAGCCCTACTGGCTTCTATTCTTCGGCAATTGAAAATGATTTTATTCGTGAATTAAAAATGCGCGAAATTCATCAAGTCGAATATCGCGCTAAAACCGACGAAATATTTAATTGCGAAATTCCATTTGGACAAAGAGGCAGAGTTGTTTACATCAAATCTTCCGATAAAATTAAGGTCGATGAATGGGTTAAAAAAGGTTTTAGCGAAAGCATGAAAACTCCAGATGAAACCTTGATGTTTGTTGATAAATCAAAGGCTCAACAAATTTTAACTGATCAAATAAATTGCATGGGTTGCTTGAGTCATTGTCGTTTTAGCAACTGGACCGACAAAGAAGAATTGAACTTTAGTAATGGTAAAAAAGCCGATCCAAGAAGTTTTTGCATTCAAAAAACTTTACAAGATGTGCGTCACGGCATCGATATCGAAAATCAATTAATGTTCGCCGGACACAGCGCTTATCGCTTTGCCAGTGATCCATTTTACGCCAATGGTTTTGTTCCAACAATCCAACAATTGGTTGATCGAATCATGACGGGTAAATAATTTTTTAAAAGAATGACTAGATTTATTTTTATTACAGGTGGCGTAGTTTCTTCGCTTGGCAAAGGACTCGCTTCGGCTTCACTCGCCACACTTTTGCAAGCCCGTGGATATTCAGTGAAATTGCGTAAACTTGATCCATATTTAAATATCGATCCCGGCACTATGAGTCCAACTCAACATGGCGAAGTTTTCGTCACCGATGACGGCGCGGAAACTGATCTCGATTTAGGTCATTATGAACGCTTTACCGGAGTTGATTCCAAGAAATGTGATAACATCACCGCCGGGCAAATTTATCTCGAACTTTTATCGAAAGAACGTAAGGGCGACTATCTTGGCGGAACGGTTCAAGTTATTCCTCACGTCACCGATTTAATCAAAAAATTTATTTTAAATGATTTAGGAGAAACCGATTTTGCTCTTTGCGAAATTGGCGGAACGGTTGGCGATATTGAAGCCCTGCCCTTTTTTGAAGCAATTCGTCAACTTGGTTATGAAATGCCGAATCAATGTGCTTTTTTACATCTCACTTTGCTTCCTTATATTGAAAGCGCCGACGAGCTTAAAACTAAACCGACACAACATTCGGTAAAAGAATTGCGTTCAATCGGAATTCAGCCGAGTATAATTTTATGTCGGGTTGAACGTCCAATCGAAACCATCAATAAATCTTTGCTCGAAAAAATTGCTCAAATGTGTTCGGTGCCTACTTCTTCAGTGATTCCAGCGCCAAATGCTTCGTCGATTTACGAAGTACCGATGATTTATCATAAATTAGGACTTGATACCGAAATTCTAAAATTCTTCAAATTAAATCATAGCAAAAAACCTGATTTAACTAAGTGGCAGAAGATTAAAGACGCCATTGAAAATCCGCAAAATGAAGTTAATGTCGCCATCGTTGGAAAATATAATGATTATAAGGATTCTTATAAATCCTTGATTGAAGCTATTAATCATGGTGCATTTTCTTTAAAAACTAAAGTAAATTTATTGTGGATAAATGCCCGTGAAAATTCTGAAAAATTGCCTAAAAATATTCACGCGATATTAGT